>DMYC01000374.1 GCA_003482695.1 Clostridiales bacterium UBA8960 | reverse complement strand
AGGCGCTTAATCAATTTTCAATAGCAGGTGTGATTAGGTTGACGCGATACGTCGTCATTGCGACGCTATTTTTTGAGTTAATTGGTGCTTTCATTTTGTCATTCAGGTTCGTACCTGAATTTGGATGGTCAACGGGTATTTTCTACTCTGTATTTCACTCGATATCCGCCTTTTGTAATGCGGGTTTTGACATAATGGGCAATTATCAAAGTATGACGGGATTTGCAAAAGACCCACTTGTCAATATAACCATTATGAGTTTGATCGTTTTTGGTGGTTTGGGCTTTGCTGTATTGGCAGACTTCACGAGAACGCAGAAAATCAGGCAGTGGTCGCTACACACCAAACTCGTATTAAGCGTCTCATTAAGTTTGATTCTATTAGGTGCAATCGTCGTATTTGCGATCGAACATAACAATCCGGATACGATGGGTTCATTTACGTACAGTGAGAAGATTATCGCATCACTGTTTCATTCCATTACGCCACGAACAGCTGGATTCAATACGATCGACATCGCATCCATGAAAATGCCAACCCGTTTTCTGACGATGGTGCTCATGTTCATTGGTGGTTCGCCAGGTTCTACGGCTGGTGGCATCAAGACGACTACATTCGGCATGATGATGCTTTCTGTGATTGCCGTTTTCAAAGGTACAGAGAACATCAACTTTGCAAACAGACGCATTTCGCGGGATTCAATCAATAAGGCACTTGCCGTGATTTTCATCTCAACAATTTGGATCGTCATAATGACATTTTTGTTGATTGTCGCCGAGAGTGATATGCAGATGGAAGAGGTCCTTTTTGAGTCGTTAAGCGCATTTGGAACAGTTGGCCTTTCTATGGGTATTACACCCTATTTAAATGTGGTGGGGAAAATGATCATTACGATCATGATGTTCTTTGGAAGATTAGGTCCATTGACGATTGTAATTGCCATAAGCCGCAACAAATCTTCAAAAGGGGATTTGCTTAAGTATCCTGAAGGAAAAATAATCGTAGGTTAAGTAAATATCATGGAGGAATCAATGAAACAGTATGTGGTAATAGGATGTGGCCGATTTGGTCAAAGTGTCGCAATAAAACTCGCTGAACTTGGCAGTGAGGTTATGGTGGTTGATGATAGCGCTGAGATTATACAGAGTATTGCTGACAAAGTCACATATGCAGTGCAAGCAGACGCAACGGATGAAAGTGCCTTAAAAGCTTTAGGCATCCGAAATTTCGATGTGGCGATCGTCACCATTGGTTCAGACATTCAATCGTCCATTTTAGTGACGCTTTTGGTTAAAGAACTAGGTGTCAAACATGTCATCTCAAAGGCGCAAAACCCGGCACATGCAAAGGTGCTTTATAAAATAGGTGCTAATCGAGTTGTATTTCCCGAAAAGGAAATGGGTGTAAAGGTCGCTAAGAGTTTAGTGTCAAGCAATGTCCTTGATTTAATTGACCTTTCGCCTGATGTCAGCATCCTTGAGATTAAAATGAGAGATGAATGGGTAGGTAAGAGTTTGGTGGATATCAATATGCGAAGAATGTACCAAGTATCCGTTATCGCGATTAAAAGTGATGAGGGTATTGATATTGATATAGAACCCGATCGCATGTTGATGCATAGTGACATCCTGGTTGTAATTGGCAATAATGACAACTTGAAAAAGTTAGAGGCTAAAAAGTAACTGTAAGTTTGGAGGGAAAATTGAGTCATCAAATGATGTTAATTACTTCTACTCAGAATAAGCTGTACAAGAAATTCAAGTCTTTGAATTTGAAAAAGAATAGAGAAATTGAAGGCTTGTTCATACTAGAAGGACAGCGGTATGTTGATACGGCATTGGCGATGGGCTATGTTTTTGATGCGATTATTTTTGATGGTTCAACATGGGAGGCTCAGGTTGAAAGCAACAAAGATCAAATGTACCTTAAATCATGTCCCGTCTATACCATGACAAGTACGATGATTAAGGAACTGACCCAAACTGAACAATCGCAAGGCATCATTGGCATTTCTCATATACAGACGAATAGTTTCGATATAGAATCGTTTGGTCACAATGTTCTTTTCCTTGACAGAATTCAAGATCCAGGCAATTTGGGTACGATCATCAGAACGGCTGATGCTGCTGGTTTCAATACGATACTTATGGCCAAGGGCACAGTAGATCCATATAACCCGAAAGTTGTCCGCAGTACTGCAGGATCCATTTTAAATGTCCGCCTGTTAGAGGTGAACGAAAAGATTGGTGCGCTTAACAGTATGAAGGAATCCGGGTTTCGGGTTGTTGTGACCGCACTTGAACACGCATCGGATTATAATGAGCCGAAGAATTATGGTGAGAAAAACTGCATTGTCATCGGAAACGAAGCCAATGGCGTTTCAAGTGAAATCATAGACATCGCGGACGTCAGAGTTAAAATACCGATCGTCGGCAAGGCCGAATCGCTTAACGCGTCTGTGGCAGCCGCACTTATGATGTATAAAGCACGAGAAATTATGGATGGTCGATCTTGATTTAAGGGTTGTTAGCCTCGTTAAATTGTGTTATGATAGCAATATTGAAAAAATAATGTAACATCTATGAAAGAGAGAGTAAGTGGCTTGAGATATCAAGAGAGGGAGAGATTGGTGTGAATCTCCCATATCCATTGCACTGAAGTTCACTCTGGAGATGCATTCTTGAACTGAGTAGGGAATGCCGTCAGCCGCGTTAAGGTGTCGAGTGAATCGCATATAGCGATTAATTTGGGTGGTACCGCGGAGATAACTTCGTCCCTTTTTGTGGATGAGGTTTTTTTGTGTTTAAAATAGTCGTGTTGGAGGTCGAAGATGAAAGAAAAATTGCATGAGCTACTTGAAGAAGCCAAGAGGGAGATTTTTGGTGCAAATGCCTTAAAAGAGCTTGAAGATTTACGAATCAAGTATCTTGGTAAAAAAGGTGAAGTCACTTTAGTTTTAAAAAATATGAAAGATTTGTCTCAAGAAGAGCGACCATTAATAGGTAAAATCGCAAATGAAATCAGAGAAGATATCGAGAAATTATTGGATTCCGTTAAAGAAGATAAAAAAGCACTTGAAATAGAAAGACAGCTCGAAAAAGAGTCAGTGGATGTGACGATGCCATCAAAAAGGACATCACGTGGGCATAAGCATCCTATAAATGTCGCACTGGATGTAATTTTTGATATATTTTTGGGAATGGGTTTCAAAATTGCTGAAGGACCAGAAGTTGAGACGGTTTATAATAATTTCGATGCGCTGAATGCACCTATTGATCATCCATCAAGAGGGTTGTCCGACACTTTCTATATTACGGAAGATTTGATACTAAGAACGCAAACGTCTCCAATACAAGTGCGTACGATGAAAAGTCAAAAGCCGCCAATTAAAATTATCGCACCAGGAAGGTGCTTTAGAAATGACGAAATCGATGCGACACACTCGCCGATGTTCCATCAGATTGAAGGCCTCGTAATCGATAAAGACATTACGATGGCAGATTTAAAAGGTACACTAGATATGTTTGCAAAGCGTTTGTTTGGCAGTCAAACAAAAACCAAGTTCCGCCCACATTATTTTCCATTCACAGAGCCAAGTGGTGAAGTGGATGTGTCTTGCTTCAAGTGTGGTGGTGATGGTTGTCGTTTTTGTAAATTTAGTGGATGGATTGAAATTTTAGGATGCGGTATGGTGCATCCAAATGTACTTGAAGAGTGCGGCATCGACTCAACTGTTTATAATGGTTTTGCTTTTGGTATGGGACTTGATCGTATCACCATGCTAAAATATGAAATTGATGACATTCGCGTATTGTTCGAAAACGATGTTCGTTTCATCAAGCAATTTTAGTCATTAAAAAGAATTTGGAGGTGGACAAATGAGAGTGCCAA
>DMYC01000148.1:821-8554 GCA_003482695.1 Clostridiales bacterium UBA8960 | reverse complement strand
GAAGCTGTCCGGCAGCAAACTAATCGTCGTGGCAGTTGGCGCCACCCTTAAAAAGAGCGATGCCGTAGAAGAAGTGAAAAACCAAAATATCTCTGACGAAATGAAGTCAAATGTTGAGTTTTTCCTGCTTAGAGGTGGGCTGAACTACAAGAAAATGGGCATGTTGGATCGTTTTCTGATGGCTATGATGCTTAAANNCCTAGATGATGATTCGAAAGGTTTTGTCGCTACTTATGGGAAAGTGGTGGATTTTACAAATAGAGAGGCAATCCAACCGATTGTCGATGCGGTAAAGGCTACTATGTAGCTTGATGCCCATAGAGGTGGCTTCAGATGTGGAGTAAAGTAGATGAAAAACGTAAATTCGAAAAGGTTAGTGGGATCCATACTCATACTCATATTCCTTGGTGTGTCGGGATTCTTGATGGTGATGAATTACAAAATAAATCAGCTGAGTGCGATGACATCACTTGAGATGATTGCTTACACAAATGCTGGAAGAGATGATTCGGTCACAAGCATAGGGATTATAAGTGGCGATAAAGTGACCATGATGGTTTATGGAAAAGATGGTAAGTTGATGGATGACTTCTCAACGGTATATGAAATCGGCTCACTCACCAAAACATTTACAGGTGCGTTACTATGCAAAGCGCAGTCTGAGGGAAGGATCAATTTGAATGATCCTATTGACAGGCATCTTGAACTGGAGTCCGATATAAGCTATCCAACAATCAAGTCGCTTGCGACACATACATCCGGCTATAAGAATTACTATCTCAACTTTCAGATGATCAGAAACAAATTATCGGGCAACCCAAACGATTATTATGGCATAGGGACTCAAATACAGCAGACGGAAATGACGAAAGTGGACAAACCCGGCAAATTTAAATATTCCAACTTTGGAATAGGTGTTTTGGGGACAGTGCTGTCTGAAATATACAAGAAACCATTTGATGAACTGATGAATAGCTTCATCGAAAAAGATCTTGGACTTAAGAATACAAGGTTGGCTCAAGTGGATGCGCAACATGAGGGTTACTGGAAATGGAAATCTGATGATGTCTATCTTGCATCAGGTGGCATTTTATCAACCATAGAGGATATGACGGCGTATCTTCGACTTCAAATGTCTGACACATTCGCCTGTCTTGAGCAAGGTCAAAGCGTGTATCACGAGGTGGAGAATCGAAACAAGCAACTCGAAAAGATGAATATTCGAACGGATGCTGTGGGCATAACATGGATGATCGATGAAATGAACGGATTTTGTTGGCACAATGGAGGTACCACCGCATTCAACAGCTACATCGCATTTGATACAAACAGCAACATAGGCGTCGTCATTTTATCAAACGCATCTCCAAAGTATCGGATTCCTGCGACAGTCATTGGGCCTAAGCTAATGATGGAGCAACGAACACTGGCAAGAGAATCATATCCGCATATCTCAAAAGGCATGCTTGAAGCGCACCTTTCACCTGACGATATGCATCATAATGAGAGGCTCACTCCATGAAGACGCTTTTAATCTTGCTCCTTGCGGGCTCATTAACCTTTATCGTTCCATATGGTGCTGCGAAAAACTTGTCTGATGGCGTAATGCACTTGGTTCAAGAGCAGTTTTCACTTTCACAGGCCGGGCTCTACTTTCTTGGTGCATTTAGCCATAGGTTTTTTCACTTTGNNGTGCTTCATTTGATTTACAAGCGAAAAGAGATCGGCAAAATCTTTGATATATGCACCCTACGAAACGGTATGATAGAATTTAGAGGCGTGTTTATCTTATGGCCTATTATAACCGTTCTTTTCTTTGTGGGCTCAATGGTCTTCATTGATGGATTCGGCGTGTACCTTTCCGCATTATATGAGTCCACTGATGGCTGGATGCTGGCACGGGTCAGCAGAGATTTCCTCTTGATTGATGCATTCCCTGAAGAAGCCTTCTACAGAGCTTTTATGATAGGGCTTTTGTCATTAGGATTTAGAAACAAGTTAAGGATCGGTAAGTATCATTTGTCACAGGCAGCACTAATTTCAGTGCCTTTATTTGCAATATCACATGTACAGGTATCACTGATTCCGTTTACAATCATCGCATATGACACAATTCAATTGACGTTGACACTGATTACAGGATTGCTGTTTGCTTATGCCTACGAAAGGACACATAGCATAGCGGTGCCAATCTTGCTGCATGGCTACACCAATCTCGTCATTACAGTTAGTGCATATGTGGTTTTACACTTATTCATTCACTGATAAAAAGGAATAAATGGCGCTTTTTCATCGCAAATTTCATTTTTGGGCAAAGCAAAATGCATATAGTTGTACAATAACACATGCTATTATTAGGATAATTGTTTGACTTATTGTCAATATAAGAATATGATGATAGTAGACGAACACTGTGCATAAAAACGATTTTGGATTGCTGTCAAAGGAGAATGATGCTCTATGATACGAAGTGCCAAATTAGTTCAGTATGTATCAAATTTGAATGATGAATAATTCTAACAAGTCAAAATTGATGTTTTTGGCGTACATTGTTAGTCTTGTTCTTCTTCTGTTTGCAATAAACAACGCTTGGTTGACTTATATGAGTGGTATCAAAGCGAATTTGCAGTTTCGAAATGCAGAGGAAGGACTTAATCAGGTCATCCTTAAAGCTGATGAAGCCGTACCTTTAGGTGCCATGGCTATCGATGAAAATCCGTCATCAGAGCAATTTTTGCAATATAATGCGATAGCAATCATACATTCTGAAAAAGCTGGGTTATATACAAGTGTTTTATCAGAGTGGAGTACAGAGCTTCTTGACATCTCAGTCAATAAGTTCAGTGGTCCTGAGCCGAATGAAAACGGCAATTTTGTCGTCATGGGTCACAACTATTCAGGAGATGCGTACTTTGGAAGTCTGCATTTGTTGGAAATTGGGGATTTAATATCGCTTACTGACCAATCTGGAAGAACATTGATTTATTCTGTATATGAAATATTAATGATTAATACAGAAGCGTTGGAAAAGCTAGAAACGAACTACGATATTACCTTAACAATGGTTACAAGTGATAAGGATCAATTATTATGGTTGGTCGTTAAAAGCAAAGCCATTGTTAAACCATAGGAGGTCATGTTATGTTAAGATATTCTTTGATTTTTTTGGTGATCGCTCTAATAGCCGGATTCTTAGGCTTTGGTGGAATTGCAGGCGCAGCAACAGGAATTGCAAAAATTTTGTTCTTTGTTTTTCTCATCATTTTTATCATCGCGTTTGTCTCAGGAAAGAAAACGTTGTAAAGCGAATAAAGTACAAACAAAGTAATAAAGTTGACAGTAACCCGATAGGTAACATTTTGCCAAGTACTGCTTGGGAGTATGGTGCCTTTTTTTTGCCTTTTTTTGAGTGGTTGATGTGTCATTTTTGTTAAATTCAAAACTAATAAGATGATCGATAATCAACCATGTTATAATGATGTTGATATAATAATGAACGGAGGCTTCTATGCTTATACAAAAAAGGGGACTAACGATCAGAGACGCGACCGCCTTAGATGCATCACTGCTTTGCAGCTGGTGGCGAGATGGACGCATCATGGCACATGCAGGTTTTCCTAAGGGTTTAAGTGTCACTGAAGAGGAAATCGTCGAGAAACTGTCGCACGATTCGGATGAGAAATACAGAAGGCTGATTATCGAAGTCGATGGTGTCCCTGTTGGTGAGATGAGTTGCCACAATATTTCCGAATCCACCGCTGAAATCGGTATTAAGATATGTGTGGCCGATCAAAGGGAGAAAGGACACGGCACTCTGTTTTTAAGGATGCTCATAGAGCATTTGTTCCTTGTGAGAGGGTATAAGAAAATCATCCTCGATACAAATGTAAGCAACAATAGGGCACAGCATGTCTATAACAAGCTGGGCTTCAAAGAGATTCGCATACGTGTGAACGACTGGAAGGATCAACTTGGCGAACTGCAGTCGTCAATCGATTATGAACTCACAAAGGATGACTACTTCAAAATTGAGATTGCTTCTCCAGCACCATCAGATCAAGCTGAAATCGACCATTTGATTGAAACCGTTTTGAAAGACAACTGGATCAAGAATGATTTGATGGCTTTTGAAGATGGCCTAGATGAAGAGATTCAGACAAAAAAAGGTTACCTGAACGCTTATGTAAAAGGCGCGGATGATGCGAGAACCTTCTTGATGGCAAAACTGCATGGCGATATCGTAGGCATCATCGAACACGGGCCTGTGAGTGATACCATCAAGGACTGTAAGGATGAAGCGCTTAACCTTTTGCAGGAAGTTGGAACGGTTTTCGTCTTGCCTGAATATCAAGGGATTGGTCTTGGAAAAAGACTGATGACCGCGATTACTGATAAGCTAATAGAACTAGGTGAGACAGCGTTTTGCATCGATAGTGGCTATAAAACCGCCCAACCGATTTGGACGCACCTTTATGGCGCGCCTTATTACCTGATGAAGGATTACTGGGGACCGGGTGGTGACCATATGGTGTGGAAAGTGAAGATAGAGAAGTGAAAGGAGCCATTTATGAGTACGGTGCAAATTCCAGACGTCATAAGAGAAAGTAAGCTTGAAAAAGCGTTTATAGAATCCATTGAGTATCTAAACAGCGACTTGGCGATTGATAGCATAAACAGCGATCCATATTGGCCCAAGTGGGATACGCCGTGGTGGCATATGTCGCTTTTATATGAAATGGGGCTTGAAAAGTTCATCCCAGACAGTGTTGTCACATGTGTGATGGACATGATGGGTAAACACTATCTCCAATTTTTCCCCATCCAAGAACATGAGCTACCAGAAAACATCGATCCATATACGCGTATCCCTTGCCATTGCCAGCTTGGAAATATGTATCAAATCTTAAAAGCTAAGCGTCCGGATGTCGATGAAGTTTTGCCTTGGATACGACCTTGGTTTATCCGTTATCAGCTTCCTGACGGAGGGCTAAACTGTTATGATGACGCATACAGAGAATCTCACAAGAGCTCCATTGCTTCGAGCTTACCCGTTTTCGAAGCCGTTATGGCATGCGCTGAGGTGGATGGACTCTCTGACGAGGAGGCGGCATTTTTGGATAAAGCGGCTGAATATCTGATCAAGCACCGTCTGGTTCATCGACTAGATGGCGCGCTCATGGATCCAGATTTCATGATGCTTCAGTTTCCGAGATTTTATAGCTATGATGTGTTAAGAGGCTTAAGCTTTTTGACCCGATGGAAAAACTACCGTAAATCGTCAGAGGCTGATGAGGTCATCAACGAAGGCCTAAGGATCATAGGCGAGAAGCTGAGTAGTGGCATGCTAAGGGTTGAACGCTCAGACCTCACGAGAACGAAGACTAGAACTAAAGATGATTCGGGCGAATGGCATTATGGTGAGCCAGCGAAATCATTTGCACTACTGGATGAAGTCAATGCAATCGGACGCGAATCCATATTTCTGACGGGCGAGTATAGACGTGTCATGAACACGATCATTGTTACCGAAAGACTCATTTTAAGACCTTTCATTGAAGCCGATTTTGAGTCGTATAAGGAAATGCTTCAAGACGAAGCGGTGTATCAGTGGCTGGGAGACAGAAAGCAACGAACAGACGAGCAAGTGCTTAAGATGATGCGCTATTTCAACGACAAAAGTGAGAAAGATGGGCATGGTGTTTATGCGGTGGCGCTTAAGGAGAGCAATAAGTTGATAGGACACGCTGGAACGAGCTTTTTTAAGGATCTTGATCGCACAGAATACCTTTACGCCTTTTCTAAGGACTATTGGGGTAAAGGCTATGCCACTGAAATCGGTCGCGCATATATCCCGCTTTACTTGGCGCTTACTTACGATAAATCACTGGTTGCCATCGCTTATCAAGGCAACGATAAATCTTCACATGTACTTGAGAAGCTTAATTTTGCAAAAGCAGGCGAAAAGGAAATTTTTGGGCAGACTTTGGATTACTTTGAATATAGGAGGACTTGATGAACAGTGAAATATCTATCGTCGTCAGGTTTGCTGAGCTTGATGATATGAAAGCCATTATGCAGTTTGATCACCATACAAGGCAAGAGGTTCTAGAGAGTAAGATAGGTCTTTATGAAATTATCGTAGCTGAGCGGTGCGATGAAATCATAGGCTTTCTGAAGCTTGAATACATTTGGTCAAAAATACCTTACATCAGTCTAATTATCCTGAAGACAGAGTTTAGAGGAAAGGGTATTGGAACATTGATGCTGAATTACTTGGTTGATTTTTTAAAAATGAACGGATTTGGTACGCTACTTAGTTCATCTCAAGTAGATGAAGTGCCACCACAAACTTGGCATCGTAAAAAAGGTTTCGTAGAATGTGGTATTCTTAGTGGTATTAACGAAGGCGGTGTAGGTGAAGTGTTTTTTATGATGTCGTTAGAGTAATTATTTGCTTGAAAGGAGACATGAATATGTGGGTATGTCCAAAGTGTCAAAGAGAATTCAAAAACGTTAATCAGAGCCATTTTTGTGGTGAAAGTCCAACTTTGATTGATTTCTATATTGAAGAACAACCAGAAGCGGTACAGCCAAGGCTACATGAGATTAGGAACGCTTTGAGATCAGCACTCCCAGATGCTGAAGAACGCATATCTTGGCGAATGCCAACTTACAAAGCAAAAAAGAACATTATTCACTTTGCAGCCTTTAAGAATCACATTGGCATTTACCCAGGTGACAAAGCGATTGAACACTTCTCGGATGAGCTAACGGCATATAAAACAAGCAAAGGCGCCATTCAAATATTGAACAATGAAATTTTACCACTTGATTTGATCATAAGAATTGCACTTTGGAATTTTGAAACTGAAAACCACCATTAGTAGATTTTCCCCAATAATAGAGTTCCACATTAAAAAAAATAAAAATAAATATCACATTATGTGTTATTTCGGAAAACTTCGGGGTAAATATGAGATAATTAAGAAACCTAAAAGAAAAAAATATTTCATAAAGTGCTAATGGAGGTTTTCAATGAAAGAAATCACATCAAAAAAACTAAGAAAGTTTAATATCATTATGGGTGGACTTCACCTCATTCAGGGACTGATGATGCTCTTCCTTGCAACAACTGTCATCCAAAACATCGCAGAATTTAAGCCGAGCATCACCCAATTTTACTTAGCATTCAACACACAAACTCAATCGCTTGAATCGGCATCAAAAATCTTGTTTGAGTTGCCATTCGGAATTATGGTCGCATCATTCTTGTTAATTTCAGCTGTAGCACATGCACTTATCTCTATACCAAAGCGACTGAACGACCAATATAACAGGGATCTTGAAAAAGGCATCAATCAATTTCGATGGTTTGAATACGCACTCAGCTCATCGATTATGATCGTCTTAATTTCGACTTTATTTGGCATCTATGACATTGCATCTTTGTTACTTATCTTTATCCTTAATGCATCGATGAATTTATTTGGTCTCGTCATGGAACAACTGAACTCTGGAAAAGAAAAAGGCAAAGTCAATTGGGGGCCATTTATTTGGGGTTCGCTCGCTGGTATAGGTCCATGGATTGTTATTTTGCTTTATATGTTTGGAAATGGAAATTTCGATATGGTGCCTTGGTTTGTTTGGGCCATCGTCGGTACGTATTTTGTAGCCTTTAACACATTTCCTGTGAATATGGTGCTTCAATATAAGAAAATTGGTAAATGGAAAGA
>DMYC01000148.1:285-708 GCA_003482695.1 Clostridiales bacterium UBA8960 | reverse complement strand
AACCTAGATGCGTTAAAGCCTCTTTTTTTATCGGATTTTCATGAAGCATTATAACTTAAGAAATGCCTTCGCATACACTTCGCATGACCGCGTCATTTCAAGCGAAAAATCAGACATGTATTTGCGTTTTCCAAAAGCCTGAACATCCGTATCAAAATCGTAGTCTGGCTTAACTGATTGCCTTTGGTGCATCTCGCGAAGTTCCTCACCTGACAAACGGCGATACTTATTTTCAAACACGATAAATGTGCGGTCGAAGCGCTTCGGTTTTGTTCTTGAGATTTGACTTTCGGTTGGATAACCCATTACGAGCATAGAAATTGGTACGGTATAGGGGTCGAGTCCAAGAAGCTCGCGATGCAGCTCCACATTTTCAAGGATATCACCGATATAGCATGAGCCGATTCCAAAGGATTCCGCCGC
>DMYC01000148.1:0-253 GCA_003482695.1 Clostridiales bacterium UBA8960 | reverse complement strand
CCGGGTTCTCTCGCATCGAGTCCAGCTTCCTTATAAGCATCGAGCCAGCGTCTTGTGTCGGCGAGAAAAATAAGCACCAGTGGCGCTTTCGCGATAAAAGGTTGATGGTCACATGTTTCCGCTAACTGGTCTTTCAAATTCTGGTCAGTCACATCGATAATTGAGTAAAGCATTTGATTGCCAGCGGTTGGGGCTTCAAAAGCTGCCCTTAAAATCGCCTCTTTAATGTCGCTTGGTATTTCCTTTTCTTCGT
>DMYC01000246.1:4649-5163 GCA_003482695.1 Clostridiales bacterium UBA8960 | reverse complement strand
GAGGGCACTACAAAAAAATCTTTTTTCGCAAATCTTGAAACGCCATTAAATGAAGCCGCCGCTTTTTTAGCCACTTCAACTAAATGGTCTCTGCTGTTTTCACAAGTATAAGTATACACGCTATTTAAACCGTTGAAAATTCTTATTCCGATTCCATAATCTCTACCTGAGAGAGACCGTTCCACTTTTCCTCTTACCATCTCGATCGAATTGTTAAATCGATCCTCTATGAAAATTTCAGCAAAATCGCCACCTGTGGACATTGCGGCTGCTAATACATCACTTATTACTTGCCTGCTTATCATGGATACACCTCCGAGCAAAACCGTTCAGTTAATCATACGATGAAAACATAGAAAAACTAAGGCTTTAATGTAAATTTTTTATGAAAGTTCAAATAAACGCACTGTAGCGCCCTAAAACGATCATGCATATAACAAAAAAAACCGTTTCTATAAAACGGTTTTCAAATTTAGATTCTTATAAAGCAAATGGAGCCGGTGATGGGACTCGA
>DMYC01000246.1:2732-4571 GCA_003482695.1 Clostridiales bacterium UBA8960 | reverse complement strand
CCAGAAGGGACTCGAACCCTCGACCTCTAGCGTGACAGGCTAGCGTTCTAACCAACTGAACTACTGGACCACTATCGCGATGCGACAAGTTAAATATTACACGATTTATGATTGATTGTCAACAATATAACCGCTGAATTCTTATATTTTTTTGTATACGACAAACCCTTCTAAATTATCGTAATCACTGACTGTAAAACCATCAGATTCCAACATTTCAAGGAGTGTCTTAAGGATGATTCCACCTGCAAATATGATGTCCGCTCTTTTAGGATCAAGCCCAATCATTTGCTTTCTTTCAGCTACGGTCATTCGCTCAAGCTTCTCATCGATAGCGGCAAGCGCCTCAAGGCGAACCTCAAGACCGTGAACAACTTCTCTTAAGTAAGTTCCCACTTCGTGTTCAATCGTCGCGATCGTCGTTGCCGTCCCGCCGATGCCTATTATTTTTAGCGCACCAAACGCTTTTATTCTCTCGACCGTTTCACGAGCATGGCTTTTTACATAGTCTTCAATCGCCATTCTTTCCAGTTGAGTTGGTGGATCGTGCTTTATGAGCTTTCCTGTCAATCTGACCGCTCCAATATCAATGCTATCAGAAAAAAGCAAACCCTCTTTGTTGCCGACGATCAGTTCAGTCGAGCCGCCGCCGATATCGATCACGAGTACGGTTTCATCCGGATTTGGACTCCCGTTTAGAACGCCCATGAACCCAACTTCAGCTTCCAATTTGCCGGATATGACTTCAAGGACGAGCCCTGTTCTATCTAAAATCATCCGCCTCAAAACGTCTGCGTTTTTCGCATCACGAACAGCGCTCGTCGCCATGATGTGAACGTGCTCTGCACCATATGTTTTGGCGTCGACATAAAACTGGGCAATCACATCTACAGATTCAGCCACCCTTTCCATGTCAAGCAACTTTGTTTCATTGACACCCTTACCAAGCCTCGTCATCTGGAGTTTTTTTGTGACGTTCGAAAAACGCACACCATCATACTCTCCAAGCAATAGCCTGATTGAATTCGTCCCGGTATCTATACATGCAATTTTCATCTAATTTCCTTCTTCCAAATTCTTGATGAGGTATATGATTTCATTGGGCTTGACCATTTTAAGTTTCTCTCTGGCTATTTTTTCGATAG
The DNA here is from genome assembly GCA_003482695.1 of Clostridiales bacterium UBA8960. Lineage (GTDB taxonomy): Bacteria > Bacillota > Clostridia > Peptostreptococcales > Acidaminobacteraceae > Fusibacter_C. The sequence continues at coordinate 3,426 of DMYC01000246.1, read as the reverse complement.
CGTCTGGGGTCTGTGAATAGGCGTACTCGTCAACAAGTCTGTTGATTTCTCTCTCAAGAGACTCGATTTCTGCTTTTAACGCTTCCTGAATCGCATGATACTCAGCCAGTTTTTGCTCGGTCTTAATCATATTGAAAGTGTAATAGCCACCAACGATTAAAATAATAATGATGATCAGCCAATTTCGCTTTATAAACTTTGCTTTGCGTTTTTTCATAAAGTTACCGCCTTATCTACTTGCTTTCAGACAACACCTCATAAAGCAATTTAGCACCATCTTTGGATACATGGTCATCCAGAGCGAGTATTCTAATCGAAGTCGACTTGTCTCCGAATTTGATTTCGACAGCGTCTCCGACCTTTACTTCTGTTCCTGGTTTGGCGATTTTTCCATCTACTAAAATACGGCCTTGATCGCATGCTTCTTTGGCAATTGTGCGTCTTTTAATCAGCCTAGCATTTTTTAAGTATTTGTCAATCCTCATATTTTACCTCTTTATTTGTCTTTAAATCAAGAAAAAGCAGCCAGGCTGCTTTCTCTCATTTATTATTATCCGTTTACTGTTTCTTTTAATGCTTTGCCCGCTTTGAAAACAGGTGCTTTAGATGCAGGAATATTGATGGTTTCTTTTGGATTTCTAGGGTTTCTTCCAGTTCTTTCTTTTCTTTCTCTAACATCGAAAGTACCAAAACC
>DMYC01000246.1:0-2667 GCA_003482695.1 Clostridiales bacterium UBA8960 | reverse complement strand
AAACCAGATTTTTCAGCCATACTAGCTACCAATTCAGCTTTATTCACAATATAACCTCCTCAAATTATTAAGTTGTTTTAACTATTATTAGTATACGTTGAAATTTCAACTTTTACAAGAGATTTTGTTATTTTTTTTATAATTTGTCTCTTTTTTTAGAGGTGCACCATAAATCTTCCATTCGTTCTCGTACCAACGGGTTCGGGGAAATTCCTTCTTCTTCCAATTTTTTCTCGACATAATCGAACCGATCTATAAACTTTTCGATCGCATTCATAAGTGCCAACTCAGAGTCAACATTTAAAATTCTAGAAACATTTGAAACGATCAATAACAGATCGCCGAGCTCTTCTTCAATGCTTATTTTATCACCACTAATAATGGCTTTCTTAAGTTCCATGGTTTCTTCTTCGATTTTTTCCATCGCATCCATGGCATGATTCCAATCAAACCCGACTTCAGCGGCTTTTTTCTGCACTTTCTGCGACCGGATCAAACTTGGGAGATGCCTTGTTACGGCTTTCATGCGTTCGCTGATGGATAGAGCGGATTTTTCTTCATCTTTAATCGCTTGCCAATTGATTAAAACCTCTTCTGAACCGTTGACGACGACATCACCAAATACATGTGGGTGCCGCCTAATCATTTTCTCGCAGACTGCCTTTATGATATCACTTAACTCAAAATAGCCGTTCTCTTCTGCAATCGTGGCGTGAAAAACCACTTGTAACAGCACATCACCTAATTCATCAACCAGGCTTTCATCGTCCCCTTTAAGAACTGCGTCACGCACTTCATAAGCCTCTTCTACCAAATAAGGCGTCAAGGATTCATGCGTTTGCTCCCTATCCCATGGGCAACCATTATCCGACCGTAGTGTCCGCATGATTTCTTCCAGTTCAATCATTTGGTGTTTCACTGACTTGCCGTGAGGGACAAAAACACTCGTCAAATGATTAAAAAGTTCCGAATCGTGATCGAGTTGATAAAGAGGCATCGACTCGATGACTTCTTCATCGGGGATTCCTGCCGCTTTTATTACAGTAACCATATGATCGTCATGCCATACGTCCATAAGCTTTAGTTTTAGCATGGACGCCGACAGTTGATCATAGACTTGAATAAACAAATGGTCTTTCCTGGTATTGACTTGCTCTCTTTCGATACTTAATGCGTCTAAAATAACAAACCCATACACTGGATCATACCTTAAGGCCGTGACGATCGCATCGATGAAACTGGTCCCATGCACGACCTCAACAGCTGATGCGGCACGCTCAAGTATTAAAGATACCGTTTTCTCCGCAACGAATGGATTGCCAGGTACAGCATATATAACAGGTTCTATCTGGGCCATCTCTATGACTTTGTTCGCAATTGATTCATAAACCTCATCAAATGTCTCAAATGCATCGTAAAGCGCATCAAACGACTCGTACTTCATCCCTTTAGCGACCAGTTCATTCACAACTGGATGCCTCTCCGTTCTAAGATAAACGATTCCCGACTGAGTCAGTATATTGTAGGCTTCCATAGTCAAGTAGTTGATTCCACCTGGTCCCATGCCGACGACTGTTATTTTATTCATTAGTCCACGCTCCATTCTAATCATCGAAATCTTTAGCTACGCTTAAATTTCGAAATCATTTTTTTAAGCTTCTTGCCACCAGGCATAAGTGCTAAATCCTCATCCGTAAGCGTCTTGGTTTTAACAAGCATCACGCCATAAACGGCAATACCGATTATAATCGCAATCACAGTAGCCAGTTTCGGCGATATGAATTGTGACGCGCTATAGTAAAGCGCAATGACGACACCACTCATAACAAGTGCAGCGATTAAAGGCTTCAACAATACGGTCTTAAAATCAAAATTGATATTGGCTTCGCGGCTCATCGTAATAAAGTTGAGCGTAGTCGCCGTACCATATGCTACCAAAGTTGAAAACGCAGCACCATATATGTTAATGCTCGTGATTCCCACAAGCACATAAGTCAATACAACTTTGACTACCGCCCCGATAAACAAGTTGAATGTAGGTCTGTTTTGCATCCCTAAACCTTGTAAAATACCAGTTGTCACTTGAAATAAACCTAAAAAAACGACACTGAATCCCAATATCGACAATATGCTACCTGTCGTCTGAGCATATTGTACTTGGCTCGGGTAAAGCAGCACCATAATGGGTCTAGATAGTATAACCAATCCTGCAGTTGCAGGCAATGTAACAATCAGTGCCATTCTTATGCCATTTTGAATGGTCCGATCGAGCACCTTGACACTATTTTGAACAAAAAGAGTCGCTACGGCTGGAACAATACTGATTTGAATCGCTGCTGTAACAGCTTGTGGTAAATTGACCAGCGTTTGAGCATAACCACTCAACATGCCATATAGCTCAGTCGCACGGTCGCCCATTCCAATATCTGTAAGTCGGTTCATAACCAACAGGACGTCGATCGCGTTCATAAGTGGCATTACCGCAGCCCCCATGGTAATCGGAATCGCGATCCATACGATTCGCTTAATAAGCGTTTTATGTGGAATGAGATCTCCGCCCATTTGAGCATCAAAAGACGACTTATTTCTTCTTCTGAATTTCTTATATGCAAAGAAAATGACGATCAAACCTGCAATTGCACCGGTTGTCGCGCCAAATGTGGCACC
>DMYC01000381.1 GCA_003482695.1 Clostridiales bacterium UBA8960 | reverse complement strand
ATTCTTTGATACGACGAATACCCGTTGCAAGTTTCTCAATTATTTTCAGTCGTAAAAAAACATCAGCAATCTTCCTATTCCGCGCCTTTGATATTCTTCCCTCAATAAACTCCTCACTCAATAAGCCAATTGGTAAGCCTCCAGGAGATATGATCTCTATTCTATCTGAAAACATCTCAATTCTTGCATCTACGGCAACAGAATAATCTCGATGAACAAGCATATTCGCAACCGCTTCTCTGTAGGCAATCAAAGGAACATCTTCAACTGTTTTCCTATATGCTGATTCAATGATTTCACCAACATTTATATGCTTTTTATAAAAAGATATGCATTCATCAAATTGTTGCAGAAGTGAACATGAATCAAGAGTAATTTTATCTTTAATTCTATTGACTGATTGATCTGAAAAAGCAACCAATTGAACTACAGAGCTCTTCAATGGATTTTCATCAGAAAGCAACACAGCTGCATTATTGTATTTGCTGCCTTCAATCAATCCCAGAGTTTTTAAAAGATCATCAGACAAAGTCGTTATTTTGAGTTGCTTTTTCATCAAACTATTAAAATAATCAAAAGTCAAATTCTGTTCTGCCGAAATCAGATCTTCAAAACTTAGGTTTCTTCCCTCAAGAATCAAATTTTGATTCATTGTCGCGTCAACTTGAACTGTTGCAGTATCTCTGCGCATATACGCTCTATTTTGGTATGTATACGGTGTGTGATCACCTTTGTAGACCTTAACAACAAGTAAATCCAATTCTTCAACTGGATGTACTTCAAATTCATAATACGGTTTGGGTATAATGGCATCATTTATCGCATTTTCAATGTTTAGTTTTGTTTCCTCAATCTTATTAACACCAATAATTGTACCATCATCCCTAATTCCAAGTACAATTATTCCATCATGAAAATTAGCATATGCACTGACTGTTTTTAAAATCGTTTTTGAATATTCCAATTTGTACTCAACATTCTTTTTTTCACCATTTAAAAACATAGAATCGCCCTCCGTTTCCGGACGATTTATTATCGTCCGATAATATGATATCATATATTCATTTAATCTTCAATCCCTCACTTATTCAGGTAATAAAAAAACCTGATCTCAGAAATCGAAATCAGGTTGATTTGATGCATGAAGTCTAGAGTCCGATAAAGAAGAACTGCTGTCACTTGTGGTAGGGTTCATTTTTCTGAATCCTAAATGCACGATAGATCTGTTCCAGCAAAACGACTTTCATGAGTTGATGGGGAAAAGTCATCTTTGAGAAGGACAAGGCATGGTTGGACCGCTTAATGACCTGGTCCGACAACCCTAAGCTCCCACCGATGATGAAAACTATATCCGATTGACCACTGAGACCAAGCAGAGAGAGTTGTTCTGAGAATTCTTCAGAAGTGGCTTGTTTGCCTTTGATTTCAAGCGTGATGACATATTGGGTGTCCTTGATCTTGGAAAGAATCCGTTCGCCCTCTTTATCTTTGACTTGAACCATTTCCTTGTCACTCAGATTTTCGGGTGCCTTTTCATCAGGCACCTCGACCATCGTCATGTTGCAGTACTTCGTGAGCCGCTTGGCATATTCATCAATCGCAGCAGTAAAATGCTTTTCTTTGATTTTTCCGACTGTGATGACTGTAATTTTCATTAAATTTCCACCAATTCATATTGATCCGAACCGAACCCTATTTTAAGAGCGTGAACAATAGATTCACGACCGTCTTCGAAGAGTTTTTCCCCGTGTTCATTTTGAAGCATGTCAAGACATGCTGTATCAATCGCCACAGGGTCCTTTGAGACATAAACACCGATATCATTTGCGATGAGGTCCATATGTTGTCCGTTGCAGTCGCATTCTTTGGTCACATTGATGAGATAAGTGACGTAGATATTGTCTTTTCTGAGTTGAGCGGCATAAGCGTATTCAGCGATTTTTTCTTTAAAGTCGTTCTCGCTCCAGTCATTGGTGATGGCACCAACCGGACATACAGCGATACAACCTGCGCATCCGACACATTTGTCGGAGTGTATGAACGCAACCTCATCCATTGTAATGGCATCGACATCACATTTGTCGACACAAAGACCGCAAGCGATACATCTCTTAGGATTGACCACAGGGCTGATGCCCGAATGTTGAGCCAACTTGCCGCCTCTGGATCCGAAACCCATGGCAAGCTGTTTGAGAGCTCCGCCGAATCCGGCCGAACCGTGTCCCTTGAAGTGGCTCATGACGACGAACTGATCGTAATCATCGAATGCCTTGCCGATTTTACAGGATTTGAAATAAGTTTTATTGATTTCCACTTCAGTGTAACTATCACCGTATTCGCCATCGGCTATGATTACAGGAAGCTGTGTGAAACCGTGATCTCTTGCAATGGCCTTGTGGCTTTCCGCAGTCGTCCTGGCTCCTCTATAAAGGACGTTGGTCTCGATGTAGGCCGATTCCACGTTTCTTGATTTAAGAGCGTCTATGACTCCCAAGTAGCAATCTGAAGGCACATAAGTGTCGTTGCCCTTTTCCCCGAAATGCACCTTTATAGGCACCAATTTTGAGAACTGGTGATTCTCCTCTTTGACGATGAGCTCGAACAGTTCTTTGGCCGCATCGCTTAATTTTTTATAATCCTTATCCTGAACACGTTTAAAGTATACTTTTGACATGGTGCCCCCTCCTATTTTTGCATTAGTTTGTCCATAATCTGTCTGATGGCGTTCGCCCAGTTCGGATCTGTCGCATAGCGTTTTCCGACCCCTTCCACTGTAGCGCCGCCATAATATTTACCGCCTTCAGTGAGATAGTTTTCGGAAAGATACGATGCGACATGGTCAATACCTTGTTCTCTCGTCGCAAATGTCCTCGCACTTGAATACGGTGATCCGTCATAAGCGGCAAAACCGAACAGGTTGTTCTTGTCTTTTGCGATTTTGCTCGAACCGTATGCAGACTCGTGAATGGCAAGACTGGTCAAAAATAATGCGTTGACACCGTACTTCTTCTCCGCCTCGACAAAAGATCTGCCTAGACCTTCCATTGCAGTGCCCTTAAGTTTGAGATCAATATCAGCGCCTGTTGCGCCACTCGGCATACGAAGTTCTCCATTTAAGGCCTCCACAGGCTGAGTCATGCTGTAATTATTTGTTTTTGTAACACCGAGTTTTTCCTCCAAAATCTGATTGAACCTATTTTTGGTCGTCTGGTAATTGGAGCTCGGTCCCTCAAAACCTGTTTTAATTGTTTTGCCTAAGTCAATTTTAAATGACATTTCAAACCTCTAATCATTTCTCATATTCAAAGTTAATCTCATAAGACATTTCAGCCACCTTGGAAATCGTCTCATAAATTGAGCAATATTCCGTAGCAAGTTTAAAAGATTGTTCTAATCCCAGTTCCTTCTCCGCATTAAAAACCACGGCTTTCACATTGACCCATTTGAGTGTTGCTGGAATCTCATCTCTCTTTTCTCCAGTGACAACCATTTCCACACGGTCGAAATTGATCCGCTTTTTCTCGGCTACATCCAAAAAAGTTGAATACAGACATGATGCAAGTGCTCCAAAGAGCATATCATATGGAGCAAGAGTACCTTTCTCCGCTCCAATCCTACAGGTGCCGTTCGGGGCAATGAGCTCGCCATTGAATCCACCTGAAAATACCAAAGAAACTTCTTTTCTCTCCATCTCAACCTCCTCAATTTCCGTAATACTATTTTATCATAGGTAGTTGCAATTTGAAACAAGCCATGTTACAATTAATCATATCCCCCGTGGTAGGGGGTGTGGCAGAAATATCCCTTTAAATTCCTCGGTAAGCCATCCCGCCATAAATGGATTACCAACACCTTTGGCGCGTATGCGTCTTTTTTTGGGGAAACAAGTCTCAATTTGAGAATTTTCTCTTTTTGAGACATAAAATATCTAAAATTTCTCATAATGAGACAAACAAGGTTCAAATGT
>DMYC01000103.1 GCA_003482695.1 Clostridiales bacterium UBA8960 | reverse complement strand
CTGCCATGCTCGCCCGCTCTTGCTGCCTCAATACTTGCATTTAGAGCCAGCAAATTGGTTTGCTCTGCTATGTTATTTATGAGAGAAACGGTCTTGTTGGCATTTTCAATTGAAGTGAATAGATGTTCTATTTGCTCTCGAACCTTTAAAATTTCATCTACTGTCACAGCTAATGTAGAATTGATGTTTTTTACAGCGACAATGCCATCTTCTGCTTCCTTAATGACATTTTGGCTTGCTTTTGCAACGGAGTCAACACTAGAGCTTATGTTTTCCGACAAATCTGTGATCTCAACTACTGATGCATTGACTTCTTCAACGACACTTGACAGTTCTTGAATGCCATATGACATATGGCCAACATCAACGCTGATTTTTGAGATGCCTTCATTAGATGCTGTAATTCTCTCGATAATACGATCAAGGGCTTCTTTAATGCCTTGCTCTTTTGCTAAGCTTTCTGCGATTCCAACAGCGCCTATACAAATGCCTTTCTTGTTTCGAATCGGATATGTAACAGCCCTAAATGGTGTTCCATAAACTTCCTTTGGAACGACAGCAGTGATAATTTGATTGTTGCTGATGGTTGCTCTTAAAGGGTCTCCATCTGGAATCGGCATGCCTTTTTTTGCCTTGACATCGAGTGCGTCACCTGGTGCATATGCTATGAAGTGGTTTAGATCTGTAACGGATGCCATAATGTCTTTTTGCATGATTTCCTTTAAGTAAGGTAAAAACTCAACAAAAAGTTTATGCTCTTTTTTCATGTTACCTCCAAAAAAATAAATTGACTAGCAATACCTTCAGCGATATTGCTAGTCTATTCTATATGCACTTTTGCAAAAATGCAAGTCCTATATCAGCCACTCACCCATCAATGAACCAATAAGCGCCACAGCTGTTTTTGCAGTCTGATTTTTATGATCTATAATCGGGTTTACTTCAACAAATTCAGCACTGACCAACTTTTCGGTTTGAGCAATCATCTCAAGTGCAAGATGGCTTTCTCGATATGTCAATCCACCAGGTACTCGAGTGCCTGTCCCTTGTGCATACGCAGGATCCATACTGTCAAGATCGAAACTGACATGTATGCCGTCCGTTCCATCTGTGGCAACTGCAATCGCCCTATTCATGACTTCCGTCATGCCCAGACGATCGATTTCATGCATCGTAAAGACCGTGATGCCTAGTGACTTTAAAACTTTTCTCTCACCCATGTCCAAATCTCTACATCCAACAAACACGATGTTTTTCGTATTAAGTTTGTTTTCAATACCACCGATCGATGTCAGTTTTTCATGACCAAGCCCCAAACTCACCGCAACAGGCATGCCATGAATATTTCCCGATGGAGATGTTTCCGCCGTATTGATGTCGCCATGTGCGTCGAACCAAATCACACCTAAATTCTTTTTGTGCTGCAACACACCTGCAATGGTTCCGATGGCAATACTGTGGTCGCCTCCCAATACAAGCGGAAAGCGGTTTTGCGCCATCGCTTCTGATACGCGATGACAAAGCTCGATATTGACACGCGCAACTTCATCAAGATTTTTAAGATTTGTTCCTTCTGAAATTGGACTAGCAGGCTTAATCGCGACAATATCGCCTTTATCCTGAAGATCATACCCTATATTCTCTAAACGTTCCACAACACCTGCATATCGTATCGCAGAAGGCCCTAAACTTACGCCAGGCGTTCCTGCTCCAAGGTCTATGGCAACGCCAATTAATGAGAGTTTTGAATTGATTGATGGTTTCATGTGCTTACCTCTTTCTTAAAAATTTAATAATTATCAAATCCATATTTTGCCTATTTATACATTTATAAATGAATACTGCATATTTCTCTTCGATTTTATCCTTTGTGTGGGCTATTGTCAACTGTATGTTTGAATAAATGTGCAACACTTTACGCCAAATTTTGCTCGACTTGCGGTCTCAAGTATGAGTAAATAAGAAAAGGTGTCTCCATTTAAAGAGACACCTTTCTTTGTTCTATTTAGGAATAACGATTGGCTTTCCTTCTTTTTTCCATTCTTTAAACTCTGCTGCTGCTGTGAAAATGACATCTGTCGATGAGTTGAGTGCGGTCTCACAAGAATCTTGGAGCACGCCTACGATGAACCCAACGCCTACAACTTGCATCGCGACGTCATTTGATATTCCAAACAAGCTACATGCAAGTGGGATGAGAAGTAAGGACCCACCTGCAACACCAGATGCACCACATGCACTGACTGCAGCTAGTACACTTAGTATAAGTGCAGTTGCGATATCAACTTGAATGCCAAGCGTGTGGACTGCCGCAAGTGTCAATACGGAAATCGTGATTGCTGCACCTGCCATGTTGATGGTTGCGCCAAGTGGGATTGAAACCGAGAAATTGTCGCGGTCTAAGCCGAGTTCTTCACAAAGTTCCATATTCACAGGAATATTGGCTGCTGAACTTCTCGTAAAGAACGCAGTCAAACCAGAAACACGAATGCTTTTGAGCACAAGCGGATATGGATTTTGCTTGATTTGAGAATAAACGATAATCGGATTTACTACAAGCGCGACAAAGAACATACATCCTATTAGAACAACAAGGAGTTGCCCGTAACTGAGAAGCGATTCAAGACCACTTGTCGCGATTGATTCAAATACAAGACCCATGATACCGAGTGGTGCAAAATTAATAATAAAACGCACAACATTAGATAATGCATCCGCAAAATTGCTGATCATCGTTTTGGTCGTGTCTGCAGCATGCCTTAACATGAATCCTAAAATAGCCGCCCATGCCAATATGCCGATGTAATTTGCATTAAACAGTGCTTTTACCGGGTTGTCGACGACATTGAGCAAGAGTGTCTTTAAAACTTCAACGACACCACCTGGTGGGGTTATGCTGTCGACACCTGCAGCCATGGTCAACGTTACAGGGAAAGCGAAACTTGCGAAAACGCCAATCACACTCGCAAGTAGAGTGCCTAATAAATATAGTTTTACAATTGAACCCATATTCGTCTGATGACCCGCCTTGTGCTGAGAAATGGCGCCCATAACTAAGAAAAAGACGAGAATCGGTGCAAGTGCTTTAAGTGCGCTCACAAAAAGAGAGCCGAAAATAATAACGAAAGATGCTTGAGCTGGTACTGTTACTGCCAGTATGATACCTATAACCAAGCCAACAAGGATTCTTTTAACAATACTTAAACGATTCCATTTTTCAAAAATACCTTTCAATCTGTACCTCCATAATTTTATACTGATTTTTTACAGCATTAGAATCAGTTTAGCATATGTGTATTCAAAATCAAGAGAATTTGTTACAAATTAGTAATATAATATATTTTATACGTCCAGTTTTATTTATGTGCTACGTTTTCAATAGTCACATGTTATTGCAGATGATATACTGATTTTAATTGCGAATTATGGAGGCATAATAAATGAATCATTCCACCAAAGGACTAATATATATCGCACTTGCGGGATTGAGTTGGAGCACCACAGGTGTATTGGCCCATTCGCTCATGGGGCATCATTTTTTGTCAACTGAAGTTGCTTTTACGCGTTTATTTCTAGGTTCCCTCATTTTTGTGCTATACTTCATAATGAAAGACAGATCTTTGTTTAGGATCGGAAAGAAGGGTTTGACGTTAACACTCATCATGGGCATATTCACCCAAGGCATTTTCAATTTGGCCTTTTTTAAGTCGGTATCCTTAATCGGCGTAATCAATGCAACAATACTCTTGTATCTTGCGCCAATCTTCATAACATTCTTTTCAGCGCTTTTCTATAAGGAAAAGATACAGTTCATCAAAAAGCTGGGTGTTTCCTTATCCATTATTGGCTCGGTATTGGCACTTACAGGTGGCCTCTTGAATTTTGAGAACATTTCACTTCTCGGTGTCGCTTTTGGACTGTATGCTGCTTTAGGCTACTCTCTAGTCAGTATATTCAGCAAGTTTGGACTTCGTGATCATCACGCTTTCACTTTGATATTCTATAGTTTTTTATTCGGAATGGTCGTTATTTTTCCATTTGTTCAAATCGGTCAAATACTAACGAAGATTGATACCCCTTCTATTTTCTTCACAACTTTAGGACTGGGCATTTTCCCGGCTTCACTTGCTTACATATTTTATTTCAAAGGCATTTCTACAGGAATTGACTTATCCAAAGTTGGTGTCATGAGTCTAATTGAACTCATATTTGCGATTCTGCTCTCCGTTGCATTACTCGGTGAAATGCTTACGCCCTTAAAAATATTCGGTCTTGCCACAATTGTTTTTTCAATCTATTTAATGAATCATTCTAAAGCAAAGTAAGCATTTCGCTTATCTTTGAAACCGTTTCATACTATGTTACAATATTGTTATCATTAGAAGATGAGGTTGATCAAATGAGCGGTTTATCTATCAGAAGGAAGTTGATTATAAGTGTTTTGTTGGCAAGCTTAATTCCGTTGTCTTTGGGCATTATTTACATCGTAAAAAGCACAGAGTCATGGCTTTATAAAGATCATACTAAAAATTCACTTTTGCTTTTACAGCAAACGGCTGAGCATGTTGATCATTCTCTACTTATTAATGCACAAAATCTTACGGACATGATCGCATCCGACGAGAGGTTGATTCATGTTTCGCACGACATCAACCAATACACGGATTTTGACCCTTTGACATTTGACATGAACACAAGCGAAAGCGAAGCGTCAATTTCACGTTTTTTTAAGGCCATTTACGATACACACAAATTAATGACCTTCATATCATTCGGAACTGAATTTGGCGGTTATATCGAGTACCCCCAGTTTAATCCTTCTGCACCCTATGATCCTAGAGTAAGGCCCTGGTATATCAATGCAAAAATGAATGCACACACACTTATTTCAGAGCCATATGAAACTCAAGTCACAAAAGAGCTCGTTATAAGTGTCGACAGTGTCGTTATGAATGAAGCCGAGTTTATTGGCGTCGTAAGCCTCACCATAAGTTTAGACAATCTCATGCATGATATCAGCAAAATTTCTTATGGTGAAACGGGTACGATATACATCCTAAGTCCAAGCGGACGTTTTATCAATAGCCCTCAACATCCGGAATGGTTATTGAAATCACCCGATACACTTAATCTAGAGCCATTCAAACGCATAAAAGAGAAAAATTATAGTACTTACGAAGACAAAATAAATGGCACCGAAAAAGTATTCTACGTCTATATTTCACCCACGAGTGGTTGGCAATATGTGGCAACAATAGACAAAACGGAGTTGTTGGCACATTCAAGATCGTTGATTGCCGTGCTATGGACAATTCTCGCCGTCGTAGGTGGCATCACGATTGGATTGATGCTATTCATCTCAAACTATATTACGACGCCTATATTAAACTTAAGTCAAATCATCATGAAAATGGCGGCATTCAAATTTTCTGACTATGAAAAAAAAGATTTTCAGAATTTTGCACTACAGAAAGATGAAATCGGTGAAATCGCAAGATCCCTCCAAGGGATGGAACAAAACTTTATCGAACTTATCGACAACCTCGATATTATTGATGAAGAGATTCAAAGCATAACCATTGATGACGCTTCTATCAACCGCCTTAATCTCTCAATCGACAACCCCTTTAATCACATCGCCCTTTCAATCAACGGCTTACTTGATAAAGTTTCCAGTTATGTCACTCAAATAAAAGATCAGAACGATCAAATCGATTTTTTGGCAGATCATGATCCTTTAACGAATTTACCAAATCGACGAAGTTTTCACCGAGAACTTGAAAAGGCACTAGAGCTTGGAACCAGTGGGTATGTAATACTACTTGATATGGACAATTTCAAGAGTATAAACGATAGCCTTGGCCACGTTTTTGGAGACAAGGTACTGAAAATAATTGCAGATAAACTGACACATACCTCTAACGCCGATATTTTTGTATCCCGTTTTGGGGGAGATGAGTTCTTAATCCTTCACAAATGTAAACAACCTGTCACGGATTATATCCACTCATTGTATCGTCTATTCAATGAAGTCATGTTTATCGATGAAAATGAAATCAAAGTGGAATTCAGCATGGGGATTTCCAAATTTCCTGAAGACGCATATGATATCGAACACATCATCATGTACGCCGACCTCGCACTTTATGAAGTCAAAAATACAGGTAAAAACAGATATGCGTTTTTTAACGAGACCATGGCCAGCCACTTACAATTCAAACTTGAAGTCAAGTCCCTACTACATTCTGCCATAGAAAACGATGGCTTTAAAGTGGTCTATCAACCTCAAATCAACTTGAATGACGGCGAAATTGTTGGCTATGAAGCACTCCTTCGCTTTAAGGATTACTCCATTTCCCCTTCCGATTTCATTCGCATCGCAGAGGAAAATGGCTTAATCATACCTGTAGG
>DMYC01000155.1 GCA_003482695.1 Clostridiales bacterium UBA8960 | reverse complement strand
TCATCGATTTCAGCGTTCATATCTTCTAGCAAGGTTGCGATGCGTTCTCTCGTTTTCAATCTATAATTTTCGACAATGCGTGGCGCATGCAGTTCAATCTCGCCTAGCGCGACTTTGATGCTGCTCACTTTAGAATGAATGTCATTTTTAAGTTGAATCCCCTCTTGAAGTCTCATTTGTTCGATTCGAACAAGCGCTTGTTCGAGAGCAGGCTCGATGACATTCCAGTAATCTTCTTCGCCACGTTGCAAATACGAAACGTCGATGCCTTCCTGTATCCTAGTCAACATCGAAAGGTTGAGTTCATCTTTGATTTCATAGCGCGCCCTAATTTCATTATAAACCTTTACATACTTATCCAGTATCTCAAAATTTGGAAGCACTTCGTAATTATCATATGCTTTCTCTTCCAAATTTATGTATACTTCAATGCGGCCACGAGATAATTTGGTCTTGATTTTACTTTTAATGCGATCTTCAAATACGTTGAGTTTTTTAGGCATTTTGATGATAATGTCGCAGTATCTATTGTTCACAGATTTAATCTCAAGCGTCACATCAAATGCGTCATTGGTGAATTCACCTCGGCCAAAGCCCGTCATGCTATAAACCATGATTACCTCCAGTAACTTTACATCATTAAATTATAGCACATTTCTTTTCTTTAATTCAAGCGAATTGATGAATATGAAAATTAGTGTTATACTTTCTTAGGTGACTTTTGGACAACCCTAACATACTAAAGGAGGCCCTTATGGCATTTGACGGTTTAATGATTCATCAACTTTGTGATGAACTGAAGCCCCTGCTTGTTGGTGGGCGTATCGATAAAATATTTCAACCCGAAAGAGACGAATTGACGATTGGCATTCGCGGACTTAAAAGCAGTTTCTCGCTTTTTCTATCAGTGGACGCTTCCATGCCATATTTCACACTGACGAGCAGTAAAAAAGAAAACCCACAAGAACCCCCCATGTTTTGCATGCTTATGCGAAAACACCTCACTGGTGGCAGAATTCAGTCGATGACACAAATCGGCTTTGAACGCGTCGTCGTGATTGAAATCGAATCAAAAAACGAGTTTGGCGATTTGGAGCTAAAAAAACTGATCATCGAAATTATGGGAAAACACTCCAACCTCATCCTCACGCGCGAAGATTATACGATTATCGACAGCATTAAGCGTATAACACCTGAAATGAGCCGGGTTAGAACCATTTTGCCAGGTCTCAAGTACGCTTTCTTGCCGACGGAAAAAATCGACTTTGAAATCGCGAGTAGCGAGGTGGTTGAAACACTTATAAATCAAGCGCCAGATGAAAAACTGCAAAAAGTGTTCTATGAGCACATACAAGGGTTTAGTCCCATGATATCAAAGTGGCTCTGTCAACGCTTGAACGTCGACCCATCCATTACGCTCAATCAGCTGACGACGAACGATCATGAGCAACTTATCATGCTTTTCGATGAACTTAAAGCACCAAGTCCTCAAGAAAATAAAGGGTTCGTCTATTTAGACAGCCAAGTTCAGTCCAAAATCGTATACTTTAAACCCGATATCGATAAACTGTTGACCCTCAAATCGTTTGCGACGCTTTATAGCGCAGTGGATGCCTTCTACTCGAGGTCCAATCGCGCACATAAAATGCATCAAAGAACGCTCTCTCTTAAGAAAAATCTTGCACAGCGTATTGAGCGATATACAACAAAGCTCGCAAAACAAACGCTCGAGCTTGAAGATGCTGAAAATGCAGATGAACTTAGAATCATCGGCGAACTCATCACAGCCAATATCTATATGATTTCAAAGGGCATGAGTCGCATCGGCGTTCTGGATTACTATGTCGACCCTCCAGTGATGCGAACCATTGAACTGGATGTGAGATTGGAGCCATCGGAAAATGCTCAAGTCTTTTTTAAAAAATATGCCAAGCTCAAAAAGGCGATTATTGAACTCAAACGACAAATTGCTGAAACGCATGAACAGGTCGTATACCTGGAAAATGTGCTCACCATGCTAACGAATAGTGAAGATAGCAAGATCGTCGACGAAATTCGAGAAGAACTCATCACACAAGGCTATGTTAAAGGGCGCGTCAGTAAAAAGCGTCCAAAAACGAGCAAGCCTAGTTTCAGCACCTTTGTCTCGACAGAAGGATATGAAATTCTCGTTGGAAAAAGCAGTCTTCAAAACGATTATTTGACGACGAAACTGGCTTCCAACAAAGACATGTGGCTCCATACCAAGGACATCCCTGGATCACACGTCATCATACGAACAAATGGTCAAACGCCTGATGAACAAGTTTTATATGAAGCCGCTCTAATCGCCGCATATTATTCTAAAGCAAAAAATTCGAGCAACGTTCCAGTCGATTACACACTAGTAAAAAACGTTTCTAAGCCCAGTGGTTCAAAACCCGGTATGGTGATCTACATCGCAAACAAAACACTATTTGTCACACCCGACTATGATGTTATTTTAAAACTGTCAAAAAAGAATTAATCCATTGAGGAGACGTGAATCATGAATAGACTTAAATCCTCATTCTATATAGTGATGACTTTAGTCATCTCCATTGCAGCCATCGTCCTGAGCATCTACACGTCAAATGACGCGCGCAACCATTTCGTCATTGCGCTGACGCCAGAACATCGTTCACTATTTGATCAAACACACATTTTATCCGAGGGGATCAAAAGACCCGTCAAAGTGATCGAGCTTGAAAATGAGTACGAACTGAAAAAAAGGATCTATTCTGGTGAAGTGGATGCTTATGTCGTAGGTTCATTTTTTTACATTGAGCAATATTCGCAGTTAGGTGGATCTTGGGCTGTTTTTGGTGTGCCATCTGATTACTACCTCGTCACTTTGATGAACCATGAATCCACCCAAAATAGAGTTGCCGCATTTGATTCTTTCATGCCGAGCATATTAATAGGTGATGGTTCTTTATCAAACGTTTTAATCTACGACTCAGAAAAAAGATTGATCGCTCTGAGCGAAGATTATGTAAGTCACATCATTATACATGCTTCGTCTTTCGACCCAACCAAACATCAAATCGTGGAAAAAATGAGCAACCGAGGTTATACTGAAGATCTACTCATCTTAACGGCGGAATGGATAGAATATGACACGGAACACAATCACGATTTGATTAGGACGCTTTCACAGGTCATGACGAAACCGCTTGATAAACCCGCCGAATCCGAAGTTTTAAGTGCTATGACGTATTTGTTCAGAAACGAGTACATTCCAACGCGTTATTATTATAAAGACCTTGTCTATTCCATTAATTAATTCTGTTCACTATACTTCTCCATTATGTTTATACTTTATTCATATTTTTCGGATATACTCGAGATAACGATTTTGAAAAATATTTACGATCAGGTTGGTGAAACAATGACACACGAAAATCGATTTAACGCGCTCCAAGCCGCAGGCTTGATTATATCCATATTAGGATTATTATTTATCGCATTTCCGACACTTATTGGTATATTTGCTGTGAAATTCATAACACTCATGTTTATCATCATCGGCTTTTATTCGATGACGTTTGCCATTTTTGTAAAAAGTAAAATTTCCATGCTCATTAGTGTCATCGTTATCATTTTTGGATATTTCGCCTTTACAAACCCGCAGTCTGTACTGTTCTTCATCGGATTGACCTGTTTAATCAGCAGCATAAACGGCATATTTCTCTCATTCTCGAAATTCAGGGCTTCAACTGAACGCACGTTGATATCCTCGATAATCCTGTTGCTGCTTGGCGTTTTTGCGATGATCAATTCAAAAGCGGCACTATCCACTGTTGTTCTGATCGTCGGCATCATAATCGTCGTCCTTGGTGTCATCTTGTTTTTCATAGGTTCCACCATGCCGAGGCAAAAGTCTAAAACATTTTTTTATTCTTTCGGAAACATGGATATTCAATCCCAATCACAGAAAAATCAAAGTGAAGAATCTAAACGCGTCATCATAAATATCGATGATGATGAAGTGGAAGAAATCGATTTTAAGGAAATTTAGCAAAAACATGAAGACCATGATGTCGAAAAAAGACATTATGGTCTTTTTTATCGTTAAAGATATAGTGATAAAAATAGAAATACATGTTAAAATAATATAACATACTGAAAATCGAGGGGTGTTTATTATGAAGTTAAATTCTATTGCAATGCGTTATTTCATTTCAGTTACCACCATCGCCATTTTATTCGCGATACTGATTCTTCTGGAAGTACATACTCAAATCCTTCTCGCGGTGATTGCCGTTTGTGTGATCTTAGCCACTTTGTTTTTTTCCATTTATCTCAAACGACAAAAAAGTATGATTGAAACCTATTTGGTTCGCATCGGCTCTGGCGATGTGACTGCCAAGTTACCAAAACAACTTTCTGGCGATTTTAACGACATTGCTTCGATCGTTACGAACAACAACAAAACGACCAAAGGTATGATTGGCAAGATGCTAACGACTTCTGAGCAGCTTCTTAACTTGATAACGGTCATTAAACACTCCGGTGATGAAATGGAAAATTCGTTTGCTATGGTTTCTAGTAATGTAAATGAGATTTCTCATTCTGTTGACAATATGTCAAAAGAATCATTGGATATGCAGCATGATGCTGAACTGATGCGTGAAGACATGCTTAAAATGCTCAGCAATTCCAAAAATGCCGAAGAAATTGCCGAACTAATGAAAAATAATTTGGACACCAATAATAAAAACACCTCTGAACTCATAGAGCGGATGAGATTGAGTGCAGAAAGAAATACTGCACTTTCGAAAGAAGTGCGTCAACTCAGAGATGAAATGCACAAGATCATCGAGATTGTAAACGTAATCAGCGACATTTCTTCACAAACCAATTTGCTGGCATTAAATGCCTCAATAGAAGCTGCAAGAGCCGGTGATGCCGGTCGAGGCTTTGCTGTCGTCGCCGAGGAAGTCAGAAAACTTGCCGAACAATCAAACGCTTCATCAGAAGGCATAAGCAAAATGATCAATGACATCGTGGGCAAAACAGATAACATAACGAAGCAAATTACAAACGAAGTTAAAAACGCAAATGAAAATGTGCAGTTTGCCGACTCGTCAAACGCTCTTTTAAGTACGAGTTATACTTCAGTTCAAAATACGATAGAGATCATCAAACAGATCATTGAAGAAATCAATATACAAAGCACTTCTACTGAAAATGTCTATAAGCTCATCAGAAACATCTCTGATGAAAGTCAAGAAGTCACAGCCAATGTCGAAGAGACTGCTGCACTTACGGATGTTCAGTTAGCCAATTTAAGTGAAATCGTGTCCTCACTCGATCGCTTATTAGGGATTTCCAATGCCCTTGGCTCTGTCGTCTCAGATTATAAAAAAGGATTGAAAGTCAGCGATGAAGTCAATTCCAAAATAGAGTCCTCTTTGAAAATTCTAAAAACATTTGTAAGTGAACATCCTGTAGACCATATATCCAGCATTAAACAAAGCATGCTAAGTGACATAAAAAAGAAGTCGCCTGACTTTGAGCTTGTGGCGCTGCTTGATGCTGATGGTATGGCTTTTGCCTTTTCTCAAGATGTTGGAGTTACAAGTGTCGATGCTTCACACAGACCTTTTTTCAAAGAGAGCATCAAAGGATCGGATTATCGCTCTGAGCCATACATTTCTTCTATCACAGATGAATACTGCATCAGCGTTTCTGTTCCGATCTGGCATGATAAAAAAGTCATTGGCGTGTTGATGCTCGATATAACGATTTGATAAACTGAACCCCTCAAAAAAAATCCAGCATTTGCTGGATTTTTTATCGTTTAATAAGGTCGATTATGCCTTCTGATAAATGCTGACTTCGCTTACATCATCCATTTCTTCCAGTTTTACTTTTACAACTTCTTTGCTGGAAGTCGGAACGTTTTTACCTACGTAATCCGGTCTGATTGGCAACTCCCTGTGTCCACGGTCCACAAGAACCGCAAGTTGAATCGCGCTTGGTCGACCAAAATCGATGATTGCATCCATGGCTGCTCTCACCGTTCTACCTGTATAGATGACATCATCCACGAGGATGACGATCTTTCCATCGATGGGGAAATCAAGGACCAACCCTTTGACATCAGGTTCATAACTTCTAAGGGATAAATCATCTCGATAAAGTGTGATGTCTAGCTCTCCAACAGGAATACGCTTTCCTTCGATGCTCTCAATTTTAGCGGAAAGGCGATTTGCTAGAGGAACACCTCTTGATTTGATGCCGATAAGCACCAAATTTTCGATGCCTTTATTTTTTTCGATAATTTCATGGGATAGCCTCGTAAGTGAACGGTCAATCATCTTA
>DMYC01000238.1 GCA_003482695.1 Clostridiales bacterium UBA8960 | reverse complement strand
TGGTCGCGATCAAGTTCTGAAAGCAAACGCTCCGTCATCTCATAGGCAGACATTTCCGGTTTAAGGTCATAAGTCGCAACTTTAGGTGAATTGATGAGCACGCGATCTTCGCCTTCGTTTGGTGCTTCGATGCCGCCATTGAAGAAGAACGTCACGTGTGCATACTTTTCAGTTTCTGCGATTCTAAGTTGTGTTTTTCCTAAATGTGCAAGATACTGACCTAGCGTGTTGTCGATCGACTGTTGCTTATAGGCGATGCCAATATTTTCGATCGTTTTATCATATTGAGTGAACCCTACATACTTCGTCGGGAAATACGTTCTTTCAAACCCATCAAAATCCACATCGACGATGGCACGCGTGATCTCTCTCGCGCGGTCTGGTCTAAAGTTGAAGAAAATGATCGAATCGTTTTCAGCGACCTTAGCGATGGCCTGTCCACCACTTAAGATGACGGTAGGCAAGATGAACTCATCTGTAACGCCCTGCTCATAAGACTTCTCGAAAACGGCGACAGCTGAGTCCGATTTTTCTCCTTCGCCTTTTACAAGCATGTTGTACGATTTTTCAATACGTTCCCAGCGCTTATCCCGATCCATCGAATAATATCGACCGGAAACGGTGGCAATCACGCCATAATGGATCTCAGCCATGAATGACTCCAGTTCCTTTACATAGGAAAAGCCACTCGTAGGTGAGGTATCTCTACCATCCATAAAAGCATGAACGTATATGTTATCGACGCCTTGGTCTTTAGACATTTGAATCAGTGCCTTTAAATGTTCGATGTGGCTATGCACACCGCCATCTGATAAAAGTCCCCAAGTATGAAGTTTCGTTCCATGTGTTTTCGCATGCTGCATAGCGCCGACGAGTTCAGGGTTCTGAAAGAAGTCACCGTCTTTGATCGACTTTGTGATGCGCGTGAGTTCTTGATAGATCACGCGACCCGCGCCGATGTTTAAGTGTCCCACTTCCGAGTTGCCCATTTGACCCTCGGGAAGACCGACATCAAGGCCGCTAGCCGCGATTAGCGTATGAGGATACTTCTCAAGCAAACGATCATAGTTTGGCGTGTTCGCCATTTCCACCGCATTGCCTGCTGAAGCATTCGCTTGCCCCCAACCGTCCATGATGATTAATGCTGTTGGTTTTTTCATGTGTTTACTCCTTAGAAATTCACGAGCTGGATGAAATCTCCCGGCTCAAGGCTTGCGCCGCCTACAAGTGCACCATCGATGTCCGATTCGTTCATGATTTCCCAGGCATTGGATGGTTTAACGCTTCCGCCGTATTGAATTCTGATTTCTTCTGACACATCATCGCCATAAAGCCCTTCAAGAACTTCGCGAATATAGGAGATGACGTCATTTGCATCTTGGCTGCTCGCCGTTTTACCAGTGCCAATCGCCCAAATTGGTTCATACGCGATGACCACTTTCGGCGCATCCGCTCCAGAAATACCTGAAAAAGCTTTTTCTATTTGAACTTTTACAAGCGCTTTGGTCTCACCCGCTTCTCGCTGCTCTAAAGTCTCTCCACAGCAAACGATAGGCGTTAAACCTTTAGAAAGCGCTTTAATGGCTTTTTTATTCACCGTCTCATCTGTCTCTGCGAAAAACTGACGTCTTTCAGAGTGTCCGATGATGACATGCGTCACACCGATATCAAGTAGCATATCTGCGCTTACTTCACCAGTGAATGCACCTTTATCTTCAAAGTGCATATTTTGCGCACCGATTTTAACAGATGTGCCTTTTGCCGCTTCCACTAAACTCGGTAATAATGTAAAAGGTGCACAGACAAGCGCTTCAACATCCGTTCCAGCGACTTCGTCTTTCACCGCTTGAATAAACGCAACGCCTTCTGCAACCGTTTTATGCATTTTCCAGTTTCCTGCAATAATGGGTTTTCTCATGTTGCCTCCTATTTATCGTTAAGTGCTTCGATTCCAGGTTGGGCGATGCCTTCAAGGAACTCAAGCGATGCGCCTCCACCTGTTGAGATGTGCGACATTTTATCGCCAAATCCAAGATAATTCACCGCTGCAGCACTATCGCCACCGCCGATGATCGTCGTTGCTGAAGAATCTGCAAGTGCCTTCGCTACCGCAATCGTTCCGCCTGCAAAATTTTCAAATTCAAACACGCCCATTGGGCCATTCCAAATAATCGTTTTTGCTTTAGCAGCCATTTCAGCATATAACGCTGCAGTCTTAGGGCCGATATCCAGCCCCATATAGTCGACCTCGATTCCAAGACCTTCCGTTACGATCGGCTCAGCGTCTTTACTAAACTCAGCTGCAATAATATGATCGATAGGGAGTAAAAACTCAACGCCTTTTGCCTTAGCGCTTTCAATCATTTGAAGCGCATAATCAAGCTTATCTTCTTCAACTAGGGACTTGCCTATGCTATAACCTTGCGCTTTTAAGAACGTGTAAGCCATACCGCCACCGATGATGAGGGTATCCACTTTTGTCAGTAAGTTCTCTATGACTTTGATTTTATCCGATACTTTCGCACCACCTAAAATCGCACAGAATGGTCTTTCAGGACTTTCAATCGCTTCACCCAAGAACTTAAGTTCCTTTTGAATCAAGTAACCGCAAACCGCTGTTTCGACATAATCCGCAACGCCAACTGTAGAAGAATGCGCTCTATGTGCGGATCCAAATGCATCGTTAACGAATAAGTCTGCAATAGATGCGAGATCCTTCGAAAACGCTTCACCATTCTTAGTCTCTTCTGCACGGTATCTCGTATTTTCAAGCAGAACGACATCGCCCTCTTTCATAGCTGCGACAGCCGCTCTAGCTTTTTCACCTACGACCTCGACTTCTGATGGGAACACGACTTCTTTCCCAAGAATCTCTGAAAGTCTTTTAGCTACAGGTGCAAGCGTGAACGCATCTAGATTGTCCGCTTTCGGTTTGCCGAGATGTGAACAAAGAATCACTTTTGCGCCTTTTTCAATTAAATAGTTGATGGTAGGCAGTGCGCCTAAAATTCTGTTTTCATCCGTTATGACATTGTCTTTAAGCGGTACATTAAAGTCAACACGTACCAATACTCTTTTCCCTTTTACATCAATATCTTCGATCGTCTTTTTTCTAAACATGATTAGGCCTCCAATTCATACGTGAAGTGAACCCTGACAGATGTCAGGGCTCACGGTCAGACATAGTCCGAAATCTTACTATTTGCTTGCCATAAACTTCATTAGGTCAACCACTCTGTTTGAGTAACCCCACTCGTTATCATACCAAGAAACAAGTTTGAAGAAACGTTTTTCGCCCTTGAGGTTGTTTTGAAGTGTTGCCAATGAATCGTAGATTGAAGATCTGCTATCGTGAATGAAATCTGTCGAAACGAGTTCTTCATTTGCATAGCCAAGGATATCTTTCAAATAAGTTTCAGATGCCTTTTTAAGGAGTGCATCGATTTCTTCGATTGATGTGTCTCTTGAAGCTGTAAAAGTTAAGTCGACTACAGAAACTGTAGGCGTTGGCACACGGAAAGACATACCTGTAAGTTTGCCTTTTGTCGCAGGAAGGACTTCGCCAACCGCTTTTGCTGCGCCTGTAGATGATGGGATAATATTGATCGCTGCAGCTCTTCCGCCTCTCCAGTCTTTCTTAGAAGGGCCATCCACTGTCTTTTGTGTTGCTGTATAAGCATGGATCGTCGTCATAAGACCCGTGTCGATGCCTACGCCTTCTTTAAGAAGCACATGAACAAGTGGTGCTAAGCAGTTCGTCGTACATGAAGCATTTGAAACGATATCGTGTTTGTCAGCTTCATATTCATTTTCATTAACGCCCATAACGATCGTTTTAACATCGCCTTTACCAGGAGCTGAGATGATGACTTTTTTAGCGCCAGCAGCCAAGTGACCTTTAGCCGCTTCAGAATCCGTGAAAAGACCTGTTGCTTCGATAACGTATTCAACACCCATTTCTTTCCAAGGAAGGTCAGCAAGGTTCTTAACCGCTTGAATACATTTTGTTTCTCTTCCGTTTACGATAATAATATCTTCTTCAGCCAATTCAGGACTGCTTTTTCTCGTCGTGATTTCGCCGTTAAACTTACCTTGAGTTGAATCGTATTTCAATTGATACGCAAAGTAATCTGCATCTGTTGCCATATCCACTACTGCTACTACGTCAAATTCAGTGCCTAACAAACCTTGTTCTGCCATCGCGTTAAATACGAGTCTACCAATTCTACCAAAACCATTGATTGCAATTTTTTTCATCTTTTATTTTTCCTCCTTAAAATTTATAAAACCTCTTGGATTTTCTTAGCTGTTTGTTCATCTGTTACCAACACGAGATTTGGATTGAGTTTACTGATCGCAATAATCGCCTCAGTCTTGTCAACCCCACCTGCCACAGCTATAACATGCTTTAACTTTTTAAATGTTTCCAAATCAATACCGATGGTGCTGATTTCATGAACGATTTCGCCATCCTTATTAAAGTAATAACCAAACGATTCAGCGACTGATCCCTTATCCAGGATATAATCCACTTCTTCTTCTGAAAGCACTCTACGGTTGGCCATAACTTTCGCCTGCCCGATACCAAAGAGCAATATATCCAGTTTGGAAATATTATCAAGAATTTTTTTGATGTTAGGCTCATTCTTAAGTTCTTCAATCGTTGCTCGGGACAGATTATCTTGTGTATACAGCATTTGATATTGTGCGCCAATTTTGTTCGCCAATCTCTCAGCAAGCGTATTTGCTTGGTATTCGTACTTGTTTCCAAGTCCGCCTCGCGCAGGGACGACCAAGACATCTTTGACCTTGTTCGTAACCCACTCACCTTTATACCCATTTATCACGCGTTCTATCGAAGAACCGCCCGTTAATCCAACAATACTTTTTTCTTTGATCAAAGTACTCAAATATTTAGCCGCTTCATATCCAATTTCATTCAATGAAACATTTTCATCTTGAATGCCAACCGAACCGACGATCACTTTTCTAATGCCCATTTTTGACGCGAGTTCCTTTTCAAGGACGTGGATGCCGTTGATTTTATAGAACACTTCCG
>DMYC01000282.1 GCA_003482695.1 Clostridiales bacterium UBA8960 | reverse complement strand
GTAATGTGGGAGTCCATTTTATATTGCAACAAAGCATCATTTAAGCTCTGACTTAATCATTTTAACAAATTGCTCAGTCATTCTCGCTGTCAGTCCCCAAATTGTGTAATCTTCATATTCATAAAACACGACGGGGTATGACATTGTTTTGAAATTATAGTCTTTGCCATTTGGAATGCTTTGAAAAGGAAAATCATCTTGTAAATCAAATCGGGATTTGATGAGATACGTTTTTGGTGTGTGTTCAAACAAATAGGCCATTGGAACGGTGAAGATGGCCTCAACTTCATCTTTTGAGTAAATGATTTCTTCAAAAGCACAGTGGAGCAAACCGACATAACAATGAATCAACATATCGAAACTCGTCAAAATCGAGTCGATTTGACCGATGATTTCTATTTGTGATTCGCGGATTTGCAGTTCTTCGCAGGTCTCTCTGACGGCGGCATCCATAGGGTGTTCGATGTCCTCTAGCGCACCACCTGGGAAGCATATCTCACCAGGCTGAGACTTAAGTGAAAGCGCTCTTTTCTCGTAAAGCAAATGGAGCATCCCATCGCGTTCAATCAAAGGAATCAAGATGGAGGACTGTTTTTTTACACCTGCCGTATTGGCTTTATGTTTTGCTACGGTTTCAATAATTTTGTCGATCATATTCAACCTCGTATGTTAAGGATTATTCGCATTTGATTCGTAAAAATTGTATAAATTTCATAACAAAATATTGAATTGCCTGATATAATGTAATATGAAACTTTGCATGAGATAACATATATGACTATCATACTATATATTACCCAAAACGCAAAATAGTAGTCTCAAAATGAATGATTTGATATGGAGGAAGATATGATCTATTTATTTATCATATTTGCTAAAATCGTAGAAGTGTCTATGGCGACTGTAAGAATGGTGCTTATTACAAAAGGTGAACGTAAGATTGGCGCATTCATCGCATTTTTTGAAGTGTCTTTATGGGTCATACTTGTAAGCACCGTACTCGATAATATAATGGGCGATCCGCTTAAGATCGTGGCTTATGCACTGGGCTTTTCTGTAGGCAACTACCTTGGGAGCTGGATAGAAGAAAAGATTGGCATCGGTTTGGCCGAAATGCAAGTCATCATATTGGAAACGCATACGAAGAGAGTTGTTACGGCTTTGAGAGACAAAGGGTATGCCGTTACAGTTATGAAAGGTGAAGGCAAGAATCATCCGAGAAGCATCTTGCTCATGTATGTTCAACGCAACAAAATCAAACAATGTGCCAATATCGTCAGAGTTGCTGAAGAAAGTGCCGTTATTACGGTTTCTGATAAAAAATCGGTTTACGGTGGATATGGCATGCTTCGAAAATAGCATGAAACAAGTGAGGAAAGTAAATGATATCAAAATTTGAAGTGAAACCTATTAAGGTTGGTCATCGTACGATAGGGGGAAATGCCCCAGTTATTATTGCAGGGCCGTGTTCTGTGGAAAGTGCAGAGCAAATAATGGAAATTGCGATTCAAGCAAAGCACATGGGGGTCAACTTTCTAAGAGGTGGCATTTTTAAACCGAGGACGAGTCCACATGATTTTCAAGGACTAGGACTTGAAGGGTTAGATTTCATGGTGAATGCGGGGAAACACACAGGTTTAGCAATTGTAACGGAATTGATGGATGCAAAACATTTGGATTTGTTTGTGGATAAAGTGGATGTGATTCAAATTGGTTCCAGAAATATGTACAATTACGCACTGCTTAAAGCCGTGGGGGAGACAAAAAAACCTATTTTATTGAAACGCGGCTTTAGCGCAACCATCAGAGAATGGATTATGGCTGCGGAACATATCGCTAAATCGGGAAACGACAACATCATCTTTTGTGAACGTGGCATCAGAACGTTTGAAGATTATACGAGAAACACGTTGGATTTAACAGCGGTTCCTATTATTCAGAAAGAAACGGGCCTGCCAATTATTGTCGACCCGAGTCATGGTACAGGTATCCGTGAACTCGTGGGCATCATGTCAGAAGCCTCGATTGCTTGCGGTGCAAATGGTCTCATGATCGAGGCGCATACAAACCCCGAGTTGTCCATATCTGACAAAGCTCAAACAGTTGACATGCTTGAGCTTTCAGAAATTGTAAAGAAAATTGAGAAATATAAATGATAAAGCCCACTCAGAAACACATTTCGTGTAACTGAGTAGGCTTTTTTTAATTGATTATGGCTTCATGCCATTTGAGAAAATGTTAAGATAATCGTTGTTCTTGTCGATATAAAGCGTCGAATCCGGTCCGATTGTTTCTTCGTAAGACTTGAGTGTTCTCCAGAACTCATAGAACTCAGGGTCTTTACTGAACCCGCTTGCGTAGATTTCGAGTGCGGTTGCATCGGCTTCGCCGCGAATTTGCTCTGACTCTTCTATAACGCTTGCCTTGATCTCAGCAACGTTTCGATCGGTATCCGCCACTGTGTTTTGATAGATTTCCAAACCTTCTGAACGAATCTGTTGTGCGATTGCTTCACGCTCAGCGATCATTTTTTTGTATGTCGACTCAATGTTCGATGGCGGTATAATCGTTCTATAAACGTCAATATCAGCCAATCTGATGCCTTGTGTCGCGAGGTTGCTATTAAGCTCGACCATGGCTTCATCCAAAATATTGCTAAGCGCTTCTTTGTTGTTCAAGAAATCGTTGCTGCTGAGTCGATTGATTCTGTCGATTACAACGGCATAAGTGATTTCGTCGATTTTAGAATTTGCTCTAGTAACAGAACCAAGAGACGTTCTGAAAATACCAGGGTGCGTGATGTTCCACTGTGCGTACATGCTGATTTCGTATTTGATTTTATCGCGCGTGTTGATTTTGGCGATATTGGATACATAAGTCAGCAACTTGCTTGTGTCTTTTTCAACAGTGGTGATAAATGGAATCTTGAATTTCAGACCTTTGTTTGTATCGATTATGACATCCTTAAACCTAGAATCCAGAGCATTCTGCTCTACAGCAAATTCACTGTTTGATCCTACGACGATGCGCTTGATTTCTCCGAGTTCACGTACGGTTGCAACTTCATCCTCGCGAACGATGTAAAAACTGCCAGACAATACGACGATGACCGCTATGAAGAAAATCAGACCAATAATAGACTTTAAGCCTGTCTTCGCATGTTTTTTGACACTGTCAAAATCCACATCAATTTTCTTTCCAAATTTTTGCTCGAATTCTTGTTGTGCCTCTTGTTTGTTTTCGCCTTGATTAATATTCATATTATTGACCTCCATTCGTTTGGAGTGGTAGGAATTTAAGCACGCTGTCACCTTCTAAATCAATGATGTACTTGTTTTTAACGTTTCCTAAAACTTTTTCCATGGTTTCGATGTAAAGGCGAGTTTTCGTGATTTCTTGAGAAACGCGATACTTGTCATAAACTTGATTGAAGTTAGTGACATCACCTTTTGCTTGTGCGACTTTTTCGGCTTTGTAAGATTCGGCTTGTTGAATCATTTGATATGCCTCAGCTCTTGCTTTAGGAAGCATCTCATTTGAATACTTGTCCGCTTGGCTTCTGAATGAGTCTTTTTCATTGGATGCGATATTGACGTCATCGTATGCATACTGCACGTCTTCAGGTAAAAGTACGTCTGTAAGCTTGACTTCCGTTAAATTGATGCCGACATCATATGTGGCCAATTTTTTCGATAAATCAGGCAAAATGTCTTTCGCGATGCTGTCTTTGTTTACGAGTGCATCATCTAACTGTTGGTTCTGTACGATGCTTCTTAGCACGGATTCAAAAGCCAATCGAATCGTGCCTTCTGGATCGTCCACTTTATAGTGGTATGCAGCAGGATCCGTGATTCTATACTGGATTACGGCACCGATGTTGATAAGGTACGAGCCTCTTGTCAGTACGATTGCCTCTTCTTCCACATCTCTGTATGTTGCCGGGTCTTGCGTAGTAGGACTTGATGCGGTTCTATACCCGTACTGAAGTGAGTAGACTTGGTTGGTGTTGTAAACATAAATGCGATCGATGAAAGGAATTTTGAAGTGTAACCCAGCTGCGGTGTTGACACTGCTAATTTTTCCAAATCTTTCAATAACTGCTTCCTCTGCATTGTCCAGTGTATAATAACTGCTCATGATGACTGCAGCGAGTATCAGGACAATGGGAATCAGCACAAAAAATTTCCCAATTTTCATAATTGCCTCCTAAATTTATTTGCGTGACCTACATTAATAGTTTATGCGGTAATGTGAAAAATT
>DMYC01000086.1 GCA_003482695.1 Clostridiales bacterium UBA8960 | reverse complement strand
CATACAAGCTTCCCGTTTCCAAGCTTCGCAATATGACTTGAATAAATGTACTCACAAATGCTCACCTCATTTAATAATTTCAGTCAATTTAGAATAAAGCAATTCTCATGCCAATGGAATCTTGGCTTGATGCCAGCCAAATTCCCTTGTTTCATGACCATGATGTTTCAAAAAAATAAACAGATGTCCAAATTTTGTACATTTCCATGTACAATATCTGAACATCTTGCAAGCGGATCACGATCTAATCAATTTAATGACTTCCTTTACAAGTGCATCCACATCCATATTGCGGTTCCACCAGATTTCCTCTGCTTTAATCGCTTGAACAGCAAGCATGCGCATGCCATTCATCGTCTGGACACCTTGACTTTGTGCAAGTTTCATCAATAAAGTCTCTGAAGGGTTGTAATTGAGATCGAAGAAAAAGTTGATTTTCGAAAACCACGATGCGTCAAAGGTCATGTCCATATTGGCTGGATTTTGGCCAGTTGGTGTACAGTTCACCATTATATCGGCAATTATTGGGGCAACCGAGTAATCATAACACTCGTAGTTCACGAATTTCTTTGACGCCTCTATGGGATTACGGGAGATGAAGACGATTTTCTCGAAACCAAATGCTTCAAGTCCTCTGAGTGCCATTTTTGCAGCGCCACCCGTTCCAAGTATAACCGCCGTCTTTTTCTGTCCTAGCTTATCTTGTACACCTTTCAAGGATTCTAAAAACCCATAATAATCCGTATTATAACCTACCAGTTTGCCGCCTTGATTCAAAACTGTATTCACGGCTCCGATTTCCGCCGCGAAAGAATCGATTTCATCTAGCAATGGGATCATCATTTCTTTGTAGGGTATCGTAACATTAAACCCGTTAAGACTCCTGAGCTTTTCCATCGTTTCCTCGTGGGCAAAAGCCTCTCTTGAAATCTCAATCAAATCATAACGTGCATCCAGCTGAAGTGCACCAAACAGCCACTCATGTATTTTGGGAGACAGGCTGTACCCGAGTACTTCACCCAAAAGTCCAAACTTAGCTTTCATTGTATGCCACCCCATATTGCATCATAATCATATCTAGCAATGTAAACGCTGTCACTGCTTTTACGATTGGCACTGCCCTTAACGCCACACAAGGGTCGTGACGCCCTTTTATCTCGAGGTGGGTTAACTCGCCCGCATCAAAATCCAAAGTCTCCTGTGCCCTTCCTATGGATGCTGTCGGCTTGAAGACACATTTCATAAGAAGAGGCATCCCATTGGTTATGCCACCATTTATGCCGCCGTTATGGTTGGCATTTGTTTTGACATTGCCCTGATGGTCCAGTACAAATGCATCGACGACCTCGCTGCCTTTTTTCTTAGCAAAATCAAAGCCATCGCCAAAACTGACCCCTTTCACAGCCGGAATCGAAAAGACGCCATAAGACAGTTGACTTTCGACAGTATCGAAGAAAGGTGATCCAAGGCCCACAGGTAGTCCGAATACTGCGATTTCCACTACTGCACCTACTGAATCGTCAGTGTCTTTCGCCCTTTCGACTTCCTCAAGCAGCTGCTTCTGATGCGATTCAAATATGTTGTATTTTGTGTCGTCAAGCGCCATTAGTTCTTCATTGTAACCAGAAAAGTCACTTAAGCTTAGACTTTTTGCCATTCCAATGCTCGCAATATGACCTGCAATTTTGATGCCTCTTGATAAAAGGAGTTGTTCAGCAAGTGCACCGGCAAAAACCAGTGGTGCCGTAAGCCTCGCAGAAAAATGGCCGCCGCCTCTTGGATCATTTGCACCCTGCGATTTCACAAAGCCTGTATAATCTGCATGTCCGGGCCGGAATACTTTTTTAGCCACATCGTAGTCTTCTGATTTTTTATCCGTATTAGGAAAAATCACAGTGAGTGGCGCCCCTGTCGTTCTTCCATCATATGTGCCGCTTAATATTTCAAATCGGTCAAGCTCTTTGCGGCTGGTCACTAAATGGCTTTGTCCTGGTCGCCTTTGACTTAAACGTTTTTCAATGTGTTCCAGATCTAACTTGATATTTGGTACCAACCCATCAATAACGCACCCCACTGCAGGGCCATGAGATTCACCAAATAATGTGATTTTGACTATTTTACCCATGCTACTCGACAATTGCATCGCCTCCTAACTTTATAAAAACATCCCAAAAATCGGGATAAGATTTTCTTACACAATCAGCACCCAGTATTTTTGTCTCCCCTTTTGTGCATGTAGAGGCGATGGCGAGTGCCATTGCGATCCTATGGTCATTCCATGCGTAAACCTGTGCGGGTGACAAACTGTCCACTCCAGAAAAAATCAATCCTTCAGGCGTTTCATCGATCGATGCGCCCATTTTAGTAAGCTCGGAAGCGATTGCCTTTATTCGATCAGACTCTTTAATTCTGACGCGTCTGCCCCCTACAATCTCATTATTACCAGATGAGAGCGCAAGCAAGACCGACAATATTGGAACGAGGTCTGGGCAATCAGTTACGTCGAAAGTGGGCACATGAGTCGGTCCATTTGCTGGCCCAAAAGCCATCTTTATCATTTCATCGATTATGCGGTCTGCTTGTTTCGAATCCTTTGATAAACCCTCAAGTTCAATCTCAGATCCCAGCGCATTTGCCACCATGAAAAACGCAGCTTGTGAATAGTCGCCTTCCACAGTGAAATCCGTGCTTTGGTAACTTTGATTGCCCAATACGTAAAAATGATGTTCACTCATTTGCACAATTTCGATGCCAAATGCAGATAAGACTTCCAATGTTAGATCTACGTACCCTTTCGACTCGAATGGCGGTTTGATAACGAGTTCAGAGTCGCCATCAAGCAGGGGTAAAATATAAAGCAAACCCGTGATGAACTGCGAACTCACATTGCCAACCATTTCGTATCGCCCAGCTTTAAGCTTTCCTCTAACCGAAAGCGGCAACCCCCTTTTGGACTTTGTGTAAGCGATGCCTTGCGCATCAAACAAATCAAAGTAAGGGTCAAATGGCCTTTCAGCCAAACTGTTCGCACCTGTAAAAACAACCGTCCTATCTATGAGGTGAAAAAAAGGAATCAAAAACCGGGCTGTGGATCCAGATTCGTTGCAGAAAATTTCGACCGCTCGCCCATCATCTTCCATAGGGGCACCGTGATTCGAAATAAGGTACGTACACCTATTCTCGACCTCTTCAAGTAGGTCGAATGTCGCACCAAAATGTTTCATCGCCGCCATCGTCGCTTTAATGTCTTCTGACAACACGATGTTGCGAATGACAGACGTGCCCGAAGAAAGCCCCGCGGCAATTAGCGCCCTATGGCTCAGGCTCTTCGATGGTGGAACCTTGACTTTTCCCTTTAATTTGCAACCTTTCAAAGTGACATCATAAGTCTTGTTTATCACGTAAACCTCCTGAAAAAAGTTCGATCGCCTCCTCAGATGAACACGTTCTGACTTCCAGTTCACCCAGTGACTTCAGCCCGATCCATATGGCTTTATCAGATGCCGCTTTCTTGTCGTGCTTTATGCCACTAAGTACCGCATGCAAAGAATGCGCCTCGAGAGACGTAGGCAGATCGTATTTTCTGAGCAAGTTAAGGACTCTACTGAGTTCAACCGCGCTTATCAATTGCTCCTGAAACGCGATTCTTGTTTTAGCGGCGATGCCAATAGCAACCGCTTCACCGTGCAAAAAACGCGCATAATCGTAGTAATGTTCAATGGCATGCCCTAACGTATGACCAAAATTCAAAAGATTTCTAATGCCCTCATCCTTTTCATCCTGCATGACAATATCGGCCTTAATCTTTACGCATTTATAGATCATGACCTCCAGATGTTCTTCCATGGCATTCTCCAGCAGATCCATCAGGGAAGCATCAAAACCTACTGCGTATTTGATGACTTCTGCGATTCCATTTGACCATTCGCGTTTTGGGAGTGTCTTTAAAAAATTCGGGTTGATATGCACAACATCCGGCTGATAAAACGTACCCACAAGGTTTTTCCCATTTGGCAGGTTTACGGCTACTTTTCCACCAATACTGCTGTCTACCATAGCGAGCAACGTCGTTGGCACCTGAATGAGCCTAATGCCCCTCATATAGGTCGCCGCAACAAACCCCGCCAAATCCCCGATCACACCACCACCAAACGCAAGGACCAGCCCTTTTCGAGTGATGCCAAACTCAACCATTTTTTCAAGGACACTAGCGTAGGCATTAAGTGTTTTTGACGGTTCACCGCTTGGTACCACAATCGACTTGAATCCTTCAAGTAGACCACGATAATGCAACGCCAAATTCTCGTCTGTGATGATCACAACATCACCCAAATTTTCCTGATCGCAATATTCACGCAACAAATGATCATGGCATATTTTCTTGTCTATATGTACAACATATTTCCTTTTTCCAAACTCAAGGTGAATGTTAGGTAGGGTCATATCGCCTCCATAAAACGTCTATTGACAATATTATACATGAAAAAGACCTTGTCGTGCAGACTAAATAGCTGCATGACAAGGCACTGTCTCTTCAAGGCCAAACAATTTTACAAGTTCACGGGCGACTGCGTCATCACTATGATGACCAATAATCTGAAGACTCGGTAGTTTCTCTTTCAGCATTGGGTGCGCATTACCCATAAGATAGCCTTTTCCAACTACTTGGAGCATTTCAAAATCGTTGAGCCCATCTCCAAATGCGATGACATCTTCAGGCAGAAGATCAAATTGTTTGATCGTCTCCAGAACGGCTACCCCTTTGTTGACGCCCTTCGGCATAATTTCCAGACACTCAGGCATAGAAAAAGTCACAGCGATGGCATCGCCATATTTAGCTTTGATTTGGTCTGCAATCACGATGAGGTCCTCATGCTTAAAGGCAGTGAAGAACACTTTGTTGATCGGTTTATCCAGATAGTCTTTAAATGCGCAAAGCGTATACTGGAAATCGCCCTCCTGATAATACTGATCAAAAATTTTATCAGACTCTTCCATCAACCAATGCTCACCTTGATACAAATTCTTAAATACACCTTTTTCTACTTCAATCGATAAAACATCTTCGACGATTTCACGCGGAAGAATTGCCTCATAAATCAGTTTGCCTTCCATATTTGAAACCGTTGCGCCATTGGCTGTAATCAAATACGCATCCACGCCAAGCTTATTTTTGATTTGGCTCGCATCCAGGTGGTGTCTACCCGTAGCGATCATAAAATGAATGCCCTGTTGAGTCAATCTTCTGATGACGCACTTGCTATATTCGCTTAACATATGATGTGCATTCAGAAGCGTACCATCGAGGTCCGAGATGACGGCTTTTATTTTGTGTTTTTGCATAGTAACCTCCTCTAATAGTCATACCATATCTTACAAATAAATTAAAGCTTACTCAGGTAAACAATTTATTAAATTCAGTGTGATATAATCATTTCAAAGAATGTGAAAGGAGGGCTTTTTATGAAACGCTACATTCGTTTGATGCTTTTTTTACTGATTGCATTTGTTTTAATCGCAACCGGATGTTCAAAGAAAACCGCTTATGAAGATGAACCACTTATCGACTGGAGCCTCTATCAACCCAATCGAACCATGGTTCAGTATTTCACAGGTGGTTACGAAAATGAAGGTCACATGATCATTATCGATATCCTTAATGACACTTGGATGCAACAAAAAGTCTTAAGCACTGGCGCAGCCACTTACGCTGTTTTCCAGATTCACGATGGCCTTGCGATTAAGATCGATGGTAAAGAAGCTGGCGATTTCAGTTCACTTGATGCGTTTTGGGATATGGATTACACCGAAACAGTCTCGCGATGGTCTGATGAATCGCTTGATGAATCAAACAGATATACAAAATACAAATGGGAGAAAAAAAACGAAGCTGGACAGACGCTTACGAATGAGGCTTTTCTTGAGACGAACGCATTCACCATCGGAAATGAGACATTTGATGCTCTGAAAGTCATCACACAAAGTGAGGGTTCAGAAGAATATAGAATCTCTTACCACATCGAAGGTTTTGGACAGGTTCAAAACACTTGGATGATGAAGGGAGAAACAGGTGATGTTTTTGCCACACATGAAGATAAACTTGTGAGCTATGCTTATATTGACGGTTTAAACGGATCATATCCCGAACATAAAATTAATGTACTGAGCGGACTAGCTGAACGAGAAGGCTTTGACTTCGCACTGCCGATGTCATTCGATCGCTATTCTTCACCATGGCTGCTCGTTACAAACCCTAGCCCCGCCAGCACGTCGACATCGCCTGAACTCATTCACATGATACTAGATTTAAGTGGCAATGTCTTAAAACAGTTCAAAATAGACCCTCCAAAACCGTTCTCATCCATTTCTTATGTTGGCTCACCGACACCTTATCATGGTATTGGAAGCATCCTAGAGTGTAACACGGTAGATGTTCAGGGTGAACCAATCATTGAAGTTTATTGGTTCATTAATCGAAACTGGCTTCTCATTGATCAATTTAAGCCTAGCCCACCGATGTCTCAAAACAATCTTCCAACCTCTTTTGTATTCACAGTCAACATTATTGGAGATTATGTTGTCTATGCAACGGGAATGCGCGATGAAGCAAATCCAGAAAATTTGATATGGAAAGTTTACGATAGGCGCGTTATGAGAACCATACAGACATTCTCAGTATCAGAGCATTACTTTTCACCTTCAAATGTAGACGAATTGTTTGTTAGAGAAGGCTTTTACCGAATTGCATTTGATAGAACCTCAGAAGGCGCGATATACCTCAACATTGAAACCGGCGAGCTACTAGACTTGCAAACACCATGAAAAAAGGGGCTGTACATATTGTACACCCCTTTTCTTAATGACATGACCCATTATTAATTTCTATCTATCTCTTTTCGAATTAACCTAAGAATTGTACCAAATCTTCTTCTACAGTTCCGATGCCATTGATGCCGAATGTGTTAACCAGTACATTTGCCACATTTGGTGAAAGGAATGCTGGAAGTGTAGGTCCTAATTTGATGTTTTTTACGCCGAGGTATAAGAGTGCCAACAGTACGATGACCGCTTTTTGCTCATACCAAGCGATGTTGTATGAAATAGGAAGTTCATTGATATCGTTAAGTTCAAATACTTCTTTGAGTTTAAGTGCGATGACTGCAAGTGAATAAGAGTCATTACATTGGCCAGCGTCAAGTACTCTTGGAATGCCACCGATATCGCCAAGTCCGAGTTTGTTGTATCTGTATTTAGCACATCCAGCTGT
>DMYC01000349.1 GCA_003482695.1 Clostridiales bacterium UBA8960 | reverse complement strand
ATTTATCAACGCATTTCTTGCAGATTTCAATTTCTTATATTTTGATTTGACTTATGGCCTTTTATTTACTTTCTTATTCTACAAAAAAGAGAACAAATCGAGATATACATTTTTCCTAGCTGCATTGGCAGGCGATTTTTTTGGAAATGCAGCCGAATTCATAACAAGATTCGGCCTCTCATCCTATTTTGCAAACAATGTGATGGGCACTTTGCTTCTTGTGGCCGTCATAAGAGCAACGTTAGCCATTTTACTCATCAGCGCCATCAAGTACTATAATTTTTTCCTTAGGAAAGAGGAGCATGATGAGCGTTACAGGATGCAGGTTAACCTGTTGTCAGAATTAAGAGCTGAAATCTATTTCCTAAAAAACAACACGGAGCATGTGGAATCCGTAATGGATGAAGCGTTCAGCCTATATCGTGAATACGAGCATCTAAATCACATCGAGCAAAAAAACAAAGCGCTCAATATTGCGAAAAATGTGCATGAAATCAAGAAGAATTTTTTTCGTGTGGTTGAGGGCATCGATGATATCATCGTAAAAGAAACGCCACTGGATCATATTTCTCTCAGAGATTTATGCAAAATGTTGTATCAAAGCACGAATCGTACCCTTGAAAAAGATAAACTCAATATACTTTTGCGTGTGGAAGTGCACAGCACAACTGAAGTGCATGAACACAGTATGCTCATGTCTGTTTTAAGAAATCTGGTCAACAATGCGATTGAATCGATTGAACATTCTGGCGACGTTTTTCTAACGCATCATGAAGATGATGAAATGCACTATTTCAGCGTCTCAGATAACGGCTGTGGTATGACCGATGAAACGCTTGAATATATTTTTAGACCTGGCTTTTCTACCAAGTATGATCGCGATACTGGAAATTCCAACCGTGGCATTGGGTTGACACTGGTTAAGGATATTGTTGAAAACTATTTTGATGGTCTAATTGAGATTGAATCCAAACTTGGAGAGGGCACTAAGTTTGAACTGCATTTACCAAAACTGAATTGTTGATGGAGGGTGACGTGAAAATATATATTGTAGACGATGATGCGACCATAATCAAAATGATCGAAGAAATAGTGCTCGATGGCAACCTAGGCGAAATTATTGGCACATGTGAGAACAGTCTTACAGCTTTAGATGAAGTTTGTCTACTTAAACCGGATATCTTGATTGTTGATTTGCTCATGCCAGAACTTGACGGGATTACTTTTGTCGAGAGATTTAAGCGTATAAGCCCTTCAAGCAAGTGTATTATGGTTTCTCAAGTGTCTTCTAAAAAAATAGTCGGGGAAGCCTATGATAAAGGCATCACATTTTTCATCAGCAAACCCGTCAATAAGAAAGAAATTCGACAAGTCATCAAGAATTTGACAGAGCAGGTTTGCCTAGAAAACAATTTAAAAAAAATAAAGCAGGTATTGTCGCTTGAAGATCACTTAACTGTTAAAGAGAGCGATGTGGTTGAAATCACTCAGGACGTCGAAAAGAAATTTAAGATGATTTTCGCGAGGTTGGGGATACTTGGTGAGGTCGGATGTGACGAGATCGCAAAGCTTTGTCTACACATCATGCATTCGAGCACGAGTAGCGCAAGTCTAAAGTTAAAGGATTTGTCGACTGGATTATCGGACAACCCAAAAGCCATGGAACAAAGAATTCGTCGCACCATCAATAAAGGCCTTAGCAATATCGCGAATTTGGGCATAGAGGATTATTTAAACGAAACATACGTCAAATATTCTAATACACTTTTTGATTTTGACCAAGTCAGACAGGAAATGGAGTTTATAAGAGGGAAGAAATCAAGTGGTGGAAAAATCAATATTAAGAAATTTATGGATAATTTAATACTTCTAGTAGAAGAAATGTGATGATTGGGACATTTTTTTATAGTATTAAAGTATTTTTTTGTATTATTTTAATTTTTTTAGAAGTGGTTAAATATAATTAACATAATACTGAGCCTCGTGTGCTCTGTAAATAAAAGGGGGATAAAAAATTATGGAAAAAAGACAAGTGTCACCGTTAATTGCTCTCATTCCTGTCTTATTTTTAATTGTTTCACTCTTCTTGGCGATTCAGGTGATTGGTGCAGATCCGCATATTCCACTCTTCACGTCTGCTATTGTTGCAGCACTTGTGGGTATGGTCATCTTAAAAGTCAAATGGTCTGAGATTGAAGAAGGTATCGTAGATACGATCAAAATGTCAATGGGTGCTGTCATCATCCTTATGATTATCGGTATGGTCATCGGTACTTGGATTCTTTCAGGTGCAGTGCCAGTTATGATTTTCTACGGATTGAAGATTCTTTCACCTAAGATTTTCTTGTTGGCAACATTGCTTATGTGTTCTGTCGTTTCACTTGCAACAGGTTCATCTTGGACGACTGCTGGTACAGTAGGTATTGCACTTATGGGTATCGGTATGAGTTTAGGCGTACCTGCTCCGATCATCGGTGGTGCGATTATCTCTGGTGCTTATTTTGGTGATAAGATGTCGCCTTTATCTGATACGACAAACCTAGCTCCAGCTATGGCAGGCGCTAAGTTATTCGATCATATTAAGCACATGATTTACACTACGGGTCCATCTTATGTGATCTCGGCAATTTTGTTCTTGATTATCGGTTTGGGCTATTCAGGTGATACACTTGATTTAGCTTTGATTTCTGAAATCAATGAAGGGCTCCAAATGGGCTTTAACTTGAATCCTATGTTGTTGTTGATTCCTGTCATCACGATTGGTATGGTTGTCATGAAAGTGCCTGCGATTCCTGGTCTCTTTGGTGGTGCGATATTAGGCGGATTAGCAGCGATGTTGTTCCAAGGCGCAGATATCGGTTCTGTTGTCGATGCACTTCACTATGGTTATGCATCTGAAACAGGAATCGAGTTTGTTGATGAATTGTTATCACGTGGTGGTCTTGACAGTATGATGTGGACGATTTCGCTTATCCTTTGTGCGATGACTTTCGGCGGCGTCATGGAAAAAACAGGCATGCTAGAGTCTTTGGCTGGTGTTATTCTTGGATTTGCTAAATCTACTGGCTCTTTAGTTGTTGCTACGATTCTTACAGCACTTGGCATGAATATTTTAGCAGGCGATCAATATTTATCAATCGTTATCCCTGGTAGAATGTACAAAGATGCATTTGCACAAAGAAACTTGGCACCTAAAAACTTGTCGCGTGTACTTGAAGACTCGGGTACATTGACTTCTGCACTTATTCCATGGAATACGTGTGGTGCGTTTATGATTGGTACTTTAGGACTTGCACCATGGACATATGTGCCATACTGCTTCCTAAACTTAATCAACCCAATTGTGTCGATTTTCTACGGATTTACAGGCATCACGATGGAGAAACTAGACCCATCAAAATAAAATGATAATCCCATAAGTTAGACCACCAAGCAATGTAAGTTGCTTGGTGGTCTTTTATTTTTTTGGCAAAGATGCTATTCTAGGGTTAGACAAACTTAAGGGAGTAAATCATGAATATAGATGGTAAGATCATAGACGGTTTATTTGGAACGGCACTATTTAGAAACATCGATAAAGAAGGCATTTTAGAGATGCTTCCATGCCTTAACCCAAGAGTCACGCATCATAAAAAAGGGGATCACATCGCGAACAGCGGCGCGCCATTTTACGGTATTGGCATCGTTATAGAAGGTGAGATCGTCATTGCAAAAGAAAGCATAGCTGGAAATAGAACGATCTTAACGGTACTTAAGAAAGGTGACATGTTCGGAGAAATGATTAGTTTCTCGGATAAAAAGGCATGGCCAGTGA
>DMYC01000287.1 GCA_003482695.1 Clostridiales bacterium UBA8960 | reverse complement strand
AAGAACATCGACCGCCATGAATAGTGGGCAAGGCATCGAGCAAGCGCAAGAAAAATTTGATGCGATCAAAACACAGCTGGAAGATCTGAAAATTGAACTCGAAGGGCAACTTAGCACAATATCCGGTCGCTATGATGTAATGAAAGACAATATGATCGAAACTGAGGTAAGGCCAACCACAACCAACACGACGATTCATCTAGTCGGGCTTGCGTGGGTGCCAAAAGACTAAAGAAGTATTGGACATTTGTTCATTCATAAAATAAGCCAATCCAAATGAGGATGATTCCTCATGTGGATTGGCTTTTATCATGATATCATTTGGGTTATAACCGCTTCAAGTTCTTCAGCCCAACTTTTTGCCGACATAAAATCACTTTCACTAAGTGCTTCTTCAACTTTTGTTTCGAGGGCCTTTTTCTTTTGCTCCAGCTCAAGATAAGTGTGTGTGAAGTGGTTTTCATAGATCATTTTTCTAAATTTACGAATGCTCATCTTTTTAACGGTCTGGTTTTCTATGATCAAAACGTGATCCATACAATTTGCAATCGTATAATAGTCGTGTGAAATCATTAATATTGAACCATTAAAGGACTCAATCGCCTTTTCCAGTGCCATCTGTGCATACGTGTCCAGGTGGCTTGTTGGTTCATCGAGCAGCAAAAGATTCCCATTTTGTGCAGCGATCAGAGCGATTTGAATGAGGTTCTTTTCACCTCCGGAAAGTGCCGAGATTTTCTGCTTTAAAACATCCTCACCAAAGCCATACTGCCTTAGGTGTGTGCGAATTTCTTCTGAGGTATTCATGTCGACCTCGTAGAATGATTCAATTACAGTGAGATTTTCATCTAAGGATTCACCTTGTAACTGAGACAAATAGCTGATGCGCACATCGTCAGCTATGGAAATGTTTTCACTTATATTTTTGCGAATTTCTCTAAACAATGTCGTCTTTCCAGTTCCGTTCGCACCGATGAGTGCAACTTTTTCACCAGCCTTGATCTCGAATGTCGCATTTTTGATCAGCTCATCTTCAAATCGAATATTAAGATTCGTTACGCTTAATATCGTCGCTTCAGGGTCTTGTAAATCCGTCAGAAACTTGACATTTGGCTGTTTGATGGCGACAAAAGGCGCTTTAATCCGTCTCGCTTCAAGCCTTTCTTGCACTTTGACCCTAGCTTTGAGCGCTTTTCCTCTTGAGGCTTCTGTGTTGTAAGTGGCGATCGTTCTAAGTTTACCGATCAAAGCCTCATTTCTGGCTATTTCTGCATCATCAGCTATTGAAAGTTCTTGTTGCTCAATTTTGTTTTGCAATAACGCAAATTTGTACTCGATGAATCGTCCTTCAAACTCTTGAATTTGCATGTTTTCAAGATGTATGATCTTATTGAAGCAATGGTTGAGTAAATAGCGATTATGCGTAATGACAAGCAGCATGCCTTTATGGGCATTGATGAGGTCTTTCAGTGCATTGAGGTTCTCAAAATCCAAAAATACATCCGGTTCATCCATAATGAGGAGGTGCGGATTGAGTACCATTTCTTTGATGACCTGAATTATTTTAAACTCACCACCGCTAACTTGCAAAATATTTAGGTCTTTATGATTTCCAAGCTGAGCTAAGTTGAGTTTTTTAACAATATCGGTTTCATAATCGTGTCCACCAATTGCATCAAAAGCATCAAGTGCTACTTGATATTTTTCGAGTATCGGTTCAAAATCCTCTGCGGTTTCCATTTGCCTACAAAGTACATCAATCTCACTTTGGAGCTTATGAAACGGCTCACATAAAAATTCAAAAACCGTTTGATTGTTTGATGAAAGTTTCTTGTAAAACTGACTGACATGACCGATTCTACAGTTGGAATCAATATCGATTTTACCGTCGTACATGTATTTTTCAAGGTCCATAATCATTTCGACCAAGGTTGTTTTGCCATTTCCACTTGCGCCAATAAACGCAAGATGCTGTCCATCTTCTATTGTAAATGATACTTTTTCGAATAAATCCTTTTGAGGAAATCCGAATGATAAATCTTTTATTGCGATCATAATATAATCCTTTCTAAATCAACACATATCACTCAATAATAATGCTTTTATGATATTCTGTCAATTACAAGTCGTTTCCTTAATAATTGCTTAAGCTTTATTTCATAAAGTTTTAGGAATAGGGGGTTAAACTGAGGATATGATTAAGTATTGGAGGGAGTAAAAATGAAAAAAACAATGATTATTGGCTTGTCTCTATTGATTATTATGTTAGTTGCGACGGCCTGTACAAAAAAGGCGAATGACACTGAAACCACAACGGTATTGACAGAAGTGGTAGACACTATGGCTGAAAAGGAAGCGATTCGAATCGCAAATGTTTTTTTTGATGATTATGTGGCAGGAAATTATAAGGATGCGTATGCGAATCCTTTTGATGCTGCGATGAAAGCAGGGTTTCCAGAATCGGTCATGAAATCCGTAGCAGATCAAATTGAGAAAAATTATGGTGTATTCATTGAAAAAAGAGGTGAGAAAACAGGTTATACACAAGGCTATTTTATCGTAACGATCGGAGGCGTTCATGAGAAAAAAGCGTTGGCTTATAATGTCGTGTTTAACAAAGAAACTGAAATAGCAGGATTCAACTATAATGAAATAAGCGATATTGACACGTTTTTCAGTACGGCAGTCATTAGTGATAAAGAATTTGAAGTGACTTTTGGAAGCGAGGCGTTCCCTCTCGTTGGCACTTTGCTATATCCAGAAGGCGAAAGAGACTTTCCGGTTGTTATTTTAGTC
>DMYC01000230.1 GCA_003482695.1 Clostridiales bacterium UBA8960 | reverse complement strand
AATTTGGATTAGGCGCGCGGAGTTCGAAACGCGTTGCCAGTTTATTTTTCATATCACGAATCAAGCCGATTAGAATCGTCCTATTTCGGGATGGTGTATCTGGAGAATGTCCAAGAGAGGATACGATGCACACAGGGGCTTCGAAACCTGGCTTAAGT
This sequence comes from Clostridiales bacterium UBA8960, assembly GCA_003482695.1. Lineage (GTDB taxonomy): Bacteria > Bacillota > Clostridia > Peptostreptococcales > Acidaminobacteraceae > Fusibacter_C. The sequence continues at coordinate 4,468 of DMYC01000230.1, read as the reverse complement.
CGGTTTAAACTGTCATTGGTCGATGAAACGAATGGGCTGATGATTTCATAGTTCTTTAATATGCCCATCATAGATCCATACGCAACTCTCGTCATAAAATGAGATTCCATGTCTTTTGGTGAAAATAAGTTGATTGTTTTGCCATTTTTGAGCTTAAGGGCTGCACCGACGTGATGATGTTCGCCGCTCCCAGCTACACCTTCTAGAGGTTTTGCTTGAAAGGTTACTGAAAGACCGTTGGCTTCAAAAACATCTCTGATGATGTCTTTAGCGAGGAGTTCTTTATCTGCAGCGAGAAGTGTTTTGTCGTATTTCCAGTCGATTTCGAGTTGCTCCATAACATGAGTGTGAATGTTTGTTCCAGAAAGTTTCGATGTGACACCGCCGACTTCCTTGTGTCCCATCTCTGGCTCGTATCCATATAAGTCAAGCTTGTTGAGCGATTGCTCTAGTGCTGTTCTCACCTGACCATAAGTACGTTTCCAATATTGTTCCTTTAAGTTTTGTGATGTCGCCAGTTTCTCGACATCTGTTTTGCTATCGGGTGTTTTAACCCAAAACTCCAACTCTGTTGCACTTGTAAGGACGACATCTTCAATCTCGTCTACAGAGGTGATGCCATCATAATCGTCAAGTAAAGTTGGGAAAGCTGTAAATAATCCAATTACTTCATCTCTGAAAGTGTTTACAGCGTTTTTTAGAACGCTTCTGGAGCAAACTTCTTTGCCATCGTGTATTAAAAATGCAGGGATTATTAGAGAACCGCTGTATTTTCCATCTTCAAGGGGATGCGCCATGTTGTAGTCCACGATCCAATTTGCCTCGAGGTCTGGAATCAAATCGACTTTTGCGTTATTGATCGATGCAATTTCTGGAAGATACACTGAAGAACCGTCCGTTTGAATGCCGTTTTTGAAAAAATCATCCAAATCATCAATGATTATGCTAACAGGGATTTTCTCATCGGTATGGTTGTTTCCGAAATCGACACCTAACAATGAAACAAATTGGATCTCTGGATGTTGCTTTAACAACTCAGCGAGGCGCTTTGGGGACTTATCTTCTGGCCTTATGACGTATAACATGAAATTCCTCCTTAAAATGTGTTTATAATGAATAATTATAGCATGAAAAAGAAAAATGTAAAGAATTTTAAAAAGAAAAAATTCTTTACATTTGTTGTGTTTAGCATTCTGTAATGCTTTATGCTATTTTTTTTAACTGTTCAAAAATTTGTTTAATGTTCGTCTTTTTGTCTGATGTCGTGATATACTTTGATAGCAATTAACACGATCATCACGAGAAAAGCACCGATTATAAAACCGCTAACCCCGAAGATTCTATAGCAAGCATACATTGAAATAATCGTAAAAAGCGGGTGTGTCCCGATATTCTCACTAACGATTTTCGGTTCGATTGTTTGTCTTGTTAAAGTGGTTACCAAATAAGTGATAAGCAATCCAATTCCAGTTGAATATTCGGAAATAATGAGTGTATAGATGATCCAAGGGACGTATACAAAAGCGGGTCCAATCATTGGAATTAAATCGATGAAGGCAACTCCCATCGCAACGAGTGGCGCAAATGGAACTTTCAGGATTGAAAGTGCAATGAGCGAAATGATGAAAGTAATCGTAACCAAAATGAGCTGCGCCTTAATGTAACTTTTCAAAATGGATAGTGTTTTTGATTTGATGGAGATTATGAGTGGCGATTTGATCAGCGCATTGCCTTTTTTTATGAACTCGGTCACGCGTACTTGATCTTTAATAAAAAAGTAAAGAGAGATAAACATGAAAAAGAAGAACAGTCCAATAACTGGAATCGTCTTTATGACTCTCAAAAGGGCATCGACGATTGAGTTTGTGACTTGAGAGAGCGTCCTTAATAAAACATCGTAAAACTGGATAAATAAATCACTGATTGCAAAAGGTTCATCTAGCCATGGCAACTCAATTGTAAACGCATTGACGCCGGAGGTGAAATTTTGAATGGATTGAATGCCTGTTGTCAATAGTCCAGAAAACCCACTCAAGGAGATGGCGATTTTATAAACAGCAAATGATATTGTCGTTACAAAAGCAGATACGAACAACAGGACAACGACAAATGTGGTTATGCCGATCGGAATCTTTGTCTTGTCGGTGATAAAGTGTGCCAACTTCCCTAAAGGCTTCGATAAAAAATAAGCGATGATGAAAGGAAACGAGATGAAAAAAAGGCGAATGCCCAGCCACAAAATGAGAAGCATTAACGCGATTATTGTGATGATAAATGTCAGTTTGGATATAAAAACATTCATAACAATTGCCTCCCAATTTACTTTTTCTTATTGATTCGCCTATGTTATAATTATATATATCCAAAATAGATTAAAATAATTAAGTGAAGGTGATTTTTATGCAATATTTAGATTTTAGGAGCGACACAGTCACTTTACCGACCGATAACATGAGAAAGGCGATGTACGGGGCCGTCGTGGGTGATGATGTCTATGGAGATGACCCAACGGTTAAATTGCTTGAAGAAAAGAGTGCGGCGATTTTGGGAAAAGAAGCCGCTTTGTTTGTGCCAAGCGGCACTTTTGGAAACCAGTTGGCTGTTTTAACACATACTAAAAGGGGCGATGAAGTTATCCTTGGTGACGCATGCCATATTGTCATGCACGAAGTAGGTGCAGCTGCGCTTATTTCAGGCGTTCAGTTGAGACAGGTGCCAACAATAAATGGTTTGATGAACGCTCGCGACATAGAAAGAATGATCAGGACCAAAGACATTCACTATCCAGATACAGGCCTTATTTGCATCGAAAACGCACACTCAAATGGTACAGTGATCAAACTGAGCGACATGAAAACCGTTTATGAGATTGCAAAGCACCACCATATTCCTGTGCACCTAGATGGTGCACGTATTTTTAATGCATCGTGTGCACTTGGCGTTGATGCCGCTCAAATAGCAGCTTACTCGGATAGTGTCATGTTTTGTTTGAGCAAGGGACTTTGTGCGCCGATCGGTTCCATGTTGGTGGGTGATGCAGCTTTTATAGAACGTGCGCGTAAAAACCGTAAACTTTTGGGCGGTGGGATGAGGCAAGCGGGTGTGATCGCTGCTGCTGGAATCGTCGCACTTGATGAGATGGTATCGAGGCTGTCAGATGACCATGAACTGGCAAAGATGATGGCGGAAGCATTATCCGGTATTGAAGGCATTATAGTGATGGAAGACCGCACTCATATCAACATGGTCTTTTGCAAGATAAAGTTGAAGGGATCTGAAGAGGCTTTTGTAGAAGCTCTACTTAGTGAAGGCATCAAGATAAATGGATCTGAAGATGGTGAATTTAGATTTGTCACGAATTACTGGACGAATAGATCCGCAGTGGAAAAACTTATAACAGTCATTAGAAACATTATGGAGGCATGATGAATTATCAAATGGACGATTTGAAAGAAGCAGTGAATCGTTTAAATGATTCGTTGTTTAAAGATGATCCAGAAGAAGTGGATATGGTTGTTAGAATGATTAAAAATATAGTGACGCAGATAAAGAACGATTATTGGGCATTGCATGTCAATGAAGACGATATCGTGATTCAGCCTGTCCATAGCAACACAAAGGAATATAAGATCATCAATACAATCGAGTTTTTATATAAGCCCATGTATTTTCAAAACATATATGAGGGCAACGAAATTGAATATTATTCGAAGGATAGAACCGAGGAGTTGGTTGAGTCCGCTTGTATCGAAGCCCATAACGATTTTTGGCAAAGCCATGAAATCATATATGGAAATGTCTATGGTTCGCTTCCTCTTGAACTTGCTTCGAAAGAAGGGTTTGCCAAACTGCTTAAATGCGGTTGGAAGAAGACCAACGTCGATATTGTAGAGTTTTCAAAATCGGTTGCAGTCGACCAAGCAAGAGAAATTGCAGAACGAAAATATCGTCACTACATTTTGCTTAAGGAAATTGAAACGAATTGTATTTTATTACTTAGGTATAACTTTTAAAAAAGGTCTGAAAGGGTGAATTATGTATATTAACAAAGAGTCTTTAAGACTTGACTATGAAGTGGAAGACAAGGACTCGGGGCTTAAGATAATTGATGTGCTTGCAACTTCGATGAATATTTCAAGTCGATTGATTCGAAAATGCAAAAGCCACAAAAATATCCTTCTTAACGACAAGAATGGCTCGGTAAATCGAGTGGTGCATAAGGGCGATGTCATATCGATGTTGCTCGATCATGACGAAAATACATTTGAACCCAATCCGATAGACGTTGTACCGCTTTATGAAGATGGTGATTTGCTCGTTGTGGATAAACCGCCATTTTTAGTTGTACATCCAACGAAGGGGCATCCTGAAGGGACACTGGCAAATGCGCTCTCTCATTTCCAATATCTGAAAGGACAAAATTATAAAATCAGATTCATCAATCGATTGGACCGCGATACATCTGGTA
>DMYC01000187.1 GCA_003482695.1 Clostridiales bacterium UBA8960 | reverse complement strand
AACGGCGTCTCCACATGCATCGACACTTCGGGCTATGGTCAGACCCAACATTTTGAAGATTTCCTCATAATGTTGGGTCTGGCCATAGCCCGAAGTGTCGATGCATGTGGAGACGCCGTTTTCCTTTAATGCGCGTAGTGCTTCGATTAGGAATGCACCTTGCATCAATGGCTCACCGCCAGAAAATGTGACCCCGCCACCGCTGGCTTTATAGTATTCTTTATATCGATCTGCTACCCTGACGACTTCGTTCACTGAAATTTCATCAGCACCCATAAAATTTTGTGAATCCGGGTTGTGGCAATATTGGCATTTCAAAGGGCATCCCTGTAGAAAAAACACGGTTCTAATGCCAGGTCCATCGACGAGGCCCATCGTTTCTATCGCATGCAGTTTTCCTTGACGCATATTGCCACACTCCTTTCAACTTTCTCTCTAGTTTAGACGCGTTCGTGGAACGTACGCATGATGACTTCTTCTTTTTGCTCACGTGTTAAGCGGTTAAAGTGTACCGCATAGCCCGAGACACGAATCGTGAGCGTCGGGTATTTTGAAGGGTTTTCCATGGCATCCATAAGGAGTGCTCTTGACATGACGTTGACGTTGAGGTGGAATGCCCCTTTTGCAAAGTAACCATCAAGTAGGCCAGCAAGGTTCGTAAGCCTATCTTGTTCTGTGCGACCAAGTGCCGTCGGTACGATGGAAAACGTGTTTGATATGCCATCTTGGCATACGTTTTCAAACGGTAGTTTTGAGACCGAATTGAGCGATGCCAGCGCGCCGAGTTTGTCGCGTCCGTGCATCGGGTTTGCGCCTGGTGCAAATGGCTCGCCCTTACCTCTGCCGTCCGGTGTCGCCCCTGTTTTCTTTCCATAGACGACGTTTGATGTGATGGTGAGTACGGATAGTGTGTGTTCCGATTCTCTATATGTTTCATGTTTTTTAAGTTCGTTTGAGAAGTATTTGACGACTTCTGTGGCGATCGTGTCGACGCGGTCGTCGTCGTTTCCAAACATCGGGTAGTCGCCTTCTATGATGAAATCCATTGCTATGCCGTGTGCGTCTCTTACGGGTTTCACTTTGGCGTACTTGATGGCACTCAGTGAGTCTGCGATGATGGATAAGCCTGCGATGCCGAATGCCATGTATCTGTGGACGTGTGAGTCGTGTAGTGCCATTTGTCCACTTTCGTAGGCGTATTTGTCGTGCATGAAGTGGATGGTGTTCATTGTGTTAACATAAAGCCCTGCTAATTGGTCCATCGCTTGCTTAAAGCTTTTCATAACTTCATCGTAGTTTAAAACTTCTGTGCCGTCCACGTCGTATGATGTGAGTTTGTTTACGTTTTCAAGCACTTTGATGGCGCTGCCGTCTTTACTCAGCTTGAGTTCTTCTTTGCCTTCATTGATGCTGTAAAGTAGCGCTTTTCCAAGGTTTGATCTCGCTCCGAAAAACTGCATGTCTTTTCCGATTTTCATCGGTGAGACGCAACATGCTATGCCATAGTCATCGCCATAAATCGGTTTCATGAGATCGTCGTTTTCATATTGAATCGCCCCTGTTTCAATGGACATTTTTGCACAGAAGCGTTTGAAATTCATAGGAAGCGCTTCGGACCAAAGCACGGTCATGTTTGGTTCTGGCGCTGGATCAAGGTTAATAAGCGTGTGTAGGAATCTGAACGCCGTCTTCGTGACGAGTGTTCTTCCGTCGATGCCCATTCCGCCTATAGACTCTGTCACCCATGTTGGATCCCCTGCAAATAGTGTGTTGTAGTCAGGTGTCCTAAGGTGGCGTACCATTCGGAGTTTGATAACGAGCTGGTCGATGAGTTCTTGTGCCTCTTCTTCTGTCAATATGCCCGCTTCGATATCGCGCTCTATATATATATCTAAAAACGCTGTGTTGCGTCCTAGTGACATGGCTGCGCCGTTGTTTTCCTTGATTGCGGATAAGTAGCCATAGTAGAAATACTGCACCGCTTCTTTCGCATTTGTGGCCGGTTTTGTGATGTCATCGCCATATGCTTTCGCCATTTTTGCGATTTCTTTTAGTGCGGCGATTTGCATGGATATTTCTTCTCTTTGCCTGATGACGACTTCAGTCGCTGGTTTGGCTTCCAGCGCTTTGAAATCTTTTATTTTTTCTGCGATGAGTCGATCCGTTCCATAAAGTGCGATTCTTCTATAGTCACCGATGATGCGTCCTCTGCCATATGCATCTGGAAGTCCAGTTAGCAGTCCGACGCTTCTTGCGGTTTTCATCTCAGTTGTATAGGCGTCAAACACACCTTCATTATGCGTTTTTCTGTAAGCCTGAAAGTCTTTTGCCATGTCGTCGTCGATTTCGTATTGGTATGCTTCAAGCGATGCTTCGAGCATTCTAAAACCCCCATATGGGTTCATGATGCGCTTAAGCGGCTCATCCGTTTGATAGCCGACGATGACTTCTTCGTCTTTGCTTAGATATCCAGGACCAAAGTTGTTAATGCCAGAAAAAACCTGTGTGTCGATGCCGATGATGCCTTTTTCGATTTCTTCTTCTATGAGCGCTTTGGCCTTGTGCCAAACCGTTTCTGTTTTTTGACTCATACCGGTTAAGAATTGATCATCCCCAGTGTAAGGTGTGTAATTCTTTTGAATAAAGTCGCGAACATCAACCGATTCGCACCAAGCGCCTTCAACAAACTCTTTTTTCACTTCATTTTCCTCCATTTTTGGAATCCCTCTATACATGTAGCTCTCTCTCTTTGATCTCATTATAACTTGGGACGCATTTTTATTCTGTGATTGGGAGCACATTTTGGGGAATATTGGAGGGGTGGTGTGTTAAGGTTATGTAACACAAGGCATTTAAATTGAAAATATCGAACGTGCCGAGTGATTTCAAGTGGGTTCATCCTTCCACTGGTCCTCGAGCGCTTCCTTTTATTCGACTTTCGTCGGATGGAAGCTTCTGCGGAACGTTCCAGGCTAAACCCACTTGAAATCACTCGGCACGCACTGACACTATTTCACATAATGGTGTGTGAAGTGATTAGGGGAAGTGATCAGGGGGTCGGACCCCCTGATCACTTCCCCTGATC
>DMYC01000083.1 GCA_003482695.1 Clostridiales bacterium UBA8960 | reverse complement strand
CATCGAGGCGACTTACTCACCAAAAGATGTAGAATTTGTAGCGCTTGCAAAGATGGGCAAAGAAATCGCTGAAAGATTGAACAGCGAATACAAAGATGCGTTTTCCGATTCACAGTTTAAAGACTTGATATAAAAAAATAAAGAGAACAGGCTGCTAAAAACTGCCTGTTCTCTTTATTTTTACCAAATCATAAGTTTTTCCGCTTCAAGCAACAACTCATCTCTAAATTTTGGGTGTGCGATGCTGATCAGTTTTTGGACGCGTTCTCTAACAGATGTGCCTCTCAACCTTACAGCGCCGTATTCCGTTACGACATAGTCCACGTCATTTCTTGACAGTGATACAATGGCACCAGGGGTTAATATTGGCACAATCTTTGATTTTTCCAGTCGCTCTCCAGTGATTTTGTCATGAATGACAGCAGTGCTGTATAGCGCAATAAACGACTTGCCCTCTGGTGCATTTTGTGCGCCGATCGCCGTATCCGCCTGACCGCCTGTGCCACTGATTTGCCTTACACCGACTGACTCCGAACAGCATTGCCCTGTTAAGTCGACTTCTATCGATGTATTAATGGACACCATTTTATGGTTCTGTCCTATGACATATGGGTCATTTACATACGTACCGCGTTTGATTTCAACACCGGGGTTGTCGTTAATGAAGTCATAAAGTTTCTTGCTTCCAAGAGCGAATGCCGCTACCATTTTATCTTTGTGAAGTGATTTCGCGCTGTTATCCACTGCACCACAGGCTACAAGATCCACCATGCCATCGGTGAACATTTCCGTGTGGATGCCTAAGTTCTTCTTCGTTTTTAATGCCTGAGCGACTGCATTGGGTATGCCACCTATGCCAAGTTGAATGGTTGCACCATCTTCAATTAAATCTGCAATGTATTGTCCTATTTTTTTGTCCTTTTCATTTGGCTCTGTCATTTGCAGCTCAGGCATTTCATAGTCCGTCTCTATAAAGAAATCAATTTTGGAAAAGTGAAGCGCGGTATCGCCATGTGTTCTTGGAACATTTGGATTAACTTCCAATATGACAAGGTCCGCATTTTCAATCATGTCTTTCTCGTAGACATTAGATAAACCTAGAGACATGTAACCGTGTTTATCTACCGGTGAGCAATTGCCAATATAAATATTGGGTTTTTGGTACTGAATGCGTTTTGTTGATGCGAAATGAAGATGATTGGGGATGAAAGTGATGTTTTTGTTTTCATGTAGCTTTCTCATGATGCCACTATAAAACCATCCTTCCATCAAAAAAGCATCCTTATACTGGGGATTGCTGAAGAAATCATACGTTCCCATCGGCAAACAGTTTATGATCCTAACATCACTGAGTCTATGCGCCACTTCATGCAATTTGCTTAAAACCACATGAGGTTCTGCTGCACCAAGCCCTACGACAATATGATCGCCCGATTTGATTTTAGAAAGCGCTTCTTCTACAAGAATGAACTTCTTTTGATAATCGAGATTGTTAAGCATCCCTTTCACCCCCTTCTCCCCATATTATTACATTAGCAGCCCATGCATATCCTATTCCAGCTGCAATCATCGCGACAACCGACCCCTCTTTTAATTTCCCTTGTCGCTGCGCAAGATGCAAGGATAGAATCTGATCCACTTGTCCAATATGACCGAATTCTCTGAGGTAAATGGATTGTTCTTCCACTAGCCCCAATTGTTCAAGCATCAGTTTATGCATAGAGTACTTAAAATGCAGTACTGCCAAGTAATCAATTTTGGATTTTTCGACACCAGACTTTTCAAATGCAAGATCAATGCACTTCATCCAGTTACTCATCGAAACTTCATTGAGCCTATTTTTCATATGTTCCGGTTGCAGCAGCCTTAGTGACTTATATGCCTGCTCTAAATTCTCATGCGATATCGGTTCGTGAATGCCGCCAATTTCAACTCCGGCATCCCTCGCCATGCTTCCATCTGACATGATGTGAGATTCAAGCAATCTATTCTTGTTATAATTTGCCTTAAGTAAAATCGCGCCTGCACCGGCACCAAGGTTGAACATCATGCTCATATTCTTATCTGTATAGTCGATGAGATCTCCATTTCTATAGCCACCACATATGAGAATCATGTTGATAGACTCATCGGCTACCAACATATCTTTAGCCATTTTCATAGCGGTTACTGTTGTACAGCATCTATTTTGTACATCGATGCCCCATGCATTCTTGGCCCCGATTTGCTCTTGAATATAAATGGCAGAAGTTGTGAGTGGAAATTCTTTCCATTCTTCGCCCATGCAAAGGACAACATCGATATCTTTAGGGTCGACGTTCGTGTTCTTCAAACAATCAAGAGCCGCTTTTACACCCATCTCTTGTGTGCCGTCACCAACTCCTGGAATTGGCTTTTTAGTAAATCCCAATTTATTGATAATGGCATCTTCAGTCCACATGCCATTTGTCGCTTCCGAAATCTCTTTCGCCGTAATCACTTGATCTGGTATGTAGATGCCTGTTCCTACGATTCCTACGGTTCTTTTGCCCATTACAGTCCTCCCGATCTATTTGTCAATTAATAACGCAAGAAGTATGCCAAATGCTTTGTAGGATACTACATGGGACTATGCCACTTTTTTGCTGGATTTTGTGTACAAAAAAAAGACACTGTCCGAAAATTGGACAACAGTGTCGACCAATTATAGAACAGTGATAAGATTATTGTGCATCGATGTTAAACTTCTCGATTCTTTCATAAAGACTCGTTCGTGAAATGCCAAGTATTTTTGCAGCTTTTAGCTTATTGTAATTCACAGCCTTTAGACATTTAAGTATTGTCGCTTTTTCCACTTCATCGACGGCGTGCTTCAAACTCGTTAATGCACCCACTTCCACGGGTGGTATTTGAGTGTTTGCGATGATGAACGAAGGCAAATGTTGAATCTCTATCGTTTCGCTATCCGTCATGTTAAGGGCGCGTTCTACGACATTTTCCAGTTCTCGAATATTGCCTGGCCAGTTATATAGTTTAAGACTCTCAAGCGCATCTACCGTTATGTTGTTGACGTATTTCCCTAGTGAGTTAGACAGTTTTTCCATGAGTTTAAGCGTGAGAATTTCAATATCGTCTTTTCTTTCTCTAAGTGGTGGCACGTCGACGTTAACGACATTCAATCGGTAGTATAAGTCTTCTCTAAACTCGTTTTCTTTGATGCGTTCCTGCAGATTTCTATTTGTTGCGGCGATTATCCTGCAGTCTATCGGAATCGTCTTTGTGCCGCCAATGCGTTCAACTTCTTTCTCCTGAAGCACTCTCAATATTTTTACTTGCATGTCAAGTGGCATATCGCCTATTTCGTCAAGAAAGATCGTGCCTCCATTCGCGAGTTCAAACTTACCTATTTTTCCTTGTTTTTTTGCACCTGTAAAAGCACCTTCTTCATAACCGAACAACTCGGATTCAAGGAGATCTTTTGGAATTGCCGCACAATTTATTTTAATGAATGGGCCGTCAAAACGTTTGCTATCATTATGAATCGCGTGCGCAAACAGCTCTTTTCCCGTGCCACTTTCACCGTTGATCATGACGTTTGAGTCCGTTTTAGCCGCTTTTGATGCCATCAGCTTAACATTTTGCATGACGACTGAATTGCCTATGATCGATTGCCATGAATACTTTGCCCCACGCATTGATTTCAACTCTTCTTGATAAATATGGAGTTTGCCTTCAAGAAGCTTGTTTTTTTCGAGCACTTCTTGAAGTTGCCTCAAATCGTCAAAAATGACCATACCAAAACCATAAACGACTTCTCCGTCATCATCTAGAACTGGAATCCTGTGCACCAAAGCCGTATGTCCGTTTGTAAATTTGTGTTTGTGTGCAAACTCCGCCTGTTTTGTTTTAATGACATACGGAAACCTTGAGTTTGGGTCGACCTGCGAAACTTTTTTGCCTAGTATTTCACTTCTAGGATATCCTAGGTAATTTGAAAAAGACTCATTGATCATGACGACTTCCGTGTTTTTATTCACCATAATAATCGGTACAGAAATCGGGTCAAAAATTTGATGCAATCGCCTTATAAATAGATCATCCGTTAAATATGCCTTTTCTCCAGTATAATTGCTCATTCTATCACACTCACATTCGTCTCACTTTTTAGTGCTATTATATCGTATATAGAAAATACTCGCAATTTCTATGCCATAAAAAAAAAGATTCAACCCGCGACATCTATTCGAAAAGTTGAATCTTGCTTAAATTATGCTTTATCAATTATAATGGTACCCGTCTTTCCTTCGATGCCCTCTTTCGCTTTTTCTAGTGAAGTGATCAGCGCTTTTCTACCTGGCTTGCTCTCAGCGAACTTTATCGCCGCTTGCACCTTCGGCAACATACTGCCTGGTGCAAAGTGCCCTTCGGCAATATATTGTTCCGCTTCTTTCAGTGACATCTCCCCAAGCCATTTCACATCTGGTTTTCCAAAATGGATTGCCACTTTTTCGACTGCCGTCAATATAATCAGATAATCCGCATCCAAGATTTCCGCGATTTTC
>DMYC01000050.1 GCA_003482695.1 Clostridiales bacterium UBA8960 | reverse complement strand
ATGGAGATGATCGAAGTCATCGCCTCTTCAAAACCACAAAAGGATAAGCTGGAATGGATATCATCCATCCTAAACAAATCCTTGCCCGATTCTGAAAACAAGGAAAGTTTAATAAAGGAACTGAGTGTTCTGAAGGAAAGCACTTCATTCATAAAGAGTTTGAACGAGCAAATGATGATTATGCAAATGCCTGTTCAGGTTAACGATCAAATCAGGCAAGTGGAAATCTATTATAAAAGAAGAAAACAGAAGCCAGACCCGAACGATTTAACGCTTTTAGTGGCGCTCAGTACGCACAATTATGGTGAAGTCAGATGCTTAATTCATAAAAGTAATGATTCTTATCATTTGAGTTTTAGTTTAGCAGACTTCGAAACCAAGGAAGTGTTTGAATCAAATAGGGAACAGCTGCACGAATCGTTAAGCACGCTTCTTAAAAAGGACTTCAAAGTCACTTTTGGTGTGAAAAGTGCTGCAAATGACGCTTGGTTTGATGAGCCTGCGAGTGATCTGATAGACTCTTTGGGATTTGATTTGAAAGTGTAGGTGAATAGATGAGCCAATCATCTGAAAAGGCAAAAATTGCAAATGCTCTAAAGTTCAATCCGGAAAATGATGCCGCACCTCAGCTGATTGCAAAGGGCATTGGACTTGTCGCGGAAAATATAATCAAAAAGGCTGTAGAAAACGATGTGCCTATTTATGCCGATGAAAAGTTGTCAAATCAACTAAAGCAACTGGAAATTGGTGATCAAATTCCGTATGAACTATACGAAGTTGTCGCTGAGGTGCTGATTTTCATAGGTACAGTCGATCAGAAAAAAAAATAGGTTAATAGCGAGGGATTATGGGTGTGAACAAAAGAACTGTCGGTCTTTTTTACGAAAAGGAGGCGGTTCAACATCTTGAATGTTTGGGTTATCGGCTGATCACACAAAATTATTGGACGGATAGTGGAGAAATTGATCTGGTGTTGATCAAGGATCAAACACTTTATTTCGTCGAGGTCAAGTATCGATCTTCGGATGCATTTGGTTCTCCTCGTCAAGCCATAACATATAAGAAGAAAATAAACATGAAAAAGTCTGCAATGCATTATCTAAAGGCAAACCATGGCGATTATCAGTCATTTTCGATTTCGTTTATGGGCATCACTAGGGAAGCAAACCGTTTAAAGTTTGATTTTATTGAGAATATATTCGATTAATTGACGTCTCGGCGAATTGCGAGGCTTTTTTTCTTTGACAAAATGGAATATTATGGATAAAATAATATAAAACACCATTATGTGGAAAAAGTTGTAAAGTGAGGGTTCCGATGTACAGTAAAATCATGACTGCGGTCAATTGGGGAATTGAAGGGCAAACAGTTGAAATTGAAACGAATATTTTTAAGGGGTTGCCGAATCACATTATTGTAGGCCTTCCAAGTATGATTATCAAAGAGTCGAAAGAACGCGTTAAATCAGCGCTAAAAGCAACGGGGTTTCGTTTTCCCAGTGACCGTATCGTCCAAAATCTATATCCAGCAAATTTGAAGAAAGAGGGATCACAAATGGATTTGCCCATAGCGATGGGCATTATCACCAGTGTGATCGAAGGGGCTAATGTGGATTTCACAGGGTTTGGGTTTTTGGGCGAGTTGTCTTTGGATGGCAAAATTCAGCCAGTGAGTGGCATATTAAGTTTAATTGAAGGGATGAAGGCGTCTTTTATAAAACACATTGTCATACCAAAGGCCAATTTCTCTGAAGCGCAGTACATCGAGGCGGTCACCTTGTATCCTTATGATTCTTTGAAAAAGCTCGTGGACGACGCCATCACCGGCACACTTAAAAAGATGCCTAAGTCGGATGTCATCTGTCTACCAGAGTTTATAGACCAAAAAGACATAAGTGATATTATCGGACAAAACGCCGCAATACGAGCCGCACAGATTGCCACAGCAGGTTTTCACAACCTTTTGATCATCGGCCCACCTGGATGTGGCAAAAGCATGTTGGCTGAGCGATTGCGGTCAATCATGCCTCCCATGTCATTAGAACACAAGATCGAAGTGACCAAAGTGTATGGCATTTGCGATGATGAACGCTTAGGTGGACTTATTACACACCGGCCATTTAGAGCACCACACCATACGATTAGCCGAATCGGTTTAGTGGGTGGAGGGACGCCAATTTTACCTGGTGAAATCTCGAAGGCCCATCGGGGTGTGCTTTATCTTGATGAGCTGGGTGAGTATAAATGCGATGCGATAGATGCGTTAAGAGAACCGATGTCCAGTGGGGTCATCAACTTGACGAAAGGCGGAAAATCCCTTTCATACCCGGCACAGTTTATGCTGGTTGCCACCATGAATCCATGCCCATGTGGACACTACATGTCAAGTGATGATCGCTGTACTTGCACACAGTATGATATAAAAAAATACTTCGGGAAAATTTCATGGCCGATTCTTGATCGGCTTGATATGACGATTTACATGAATCGCGTTGAAAATTTGGAAACGATACTCACCAGCAGACAAACGACCCTCACATCCGAAAAAATGCGTGCCTCAGTCGAAACGGCTCAACATTTCAAAAAAGATAGAGATAATAATGAAGAAAAACACATTTGGATGACAAAGGATGCAGAATCCGTTATCTTAAAGTTTCATGAAAAAGGGAAATTGTCGATGCGTTCATATGAAAAATTGGTAAGTGTGTCCCGAACTATAGCAGATCTTGATCAAAGCATGCATATAGAAAAAAAGCATGTACTGGAAGCCTATTCCTATCAAACAGCCAATCAAATAAAACGATTTTTCGAATGAGGTGGACATGGAAAAACACTTGATTAATTACTTATTGGTAGAGAAGTATCTTACGCTAAAAAGCGAATCAAAAAAAATGATAAAAACGCATTTCAAAGGATATGATACGATTGTTTGGAACTATGTCATCGAAAACAGAGCGCAATTTATGATTGATGAATCCGTCAAATTGCCTCAAAATGGGCTTCGCGGTTTCGAAGACTGCTATAACGAACTTCTAAAAATCACGAGTAGTGGAATTGGTTGGATTGATCCCAAAAGCATCTATTACCCTGAAACTTTGAGATTTTATAAGCCGGAAGTCAAGATGCTGTTCACGAGGGGTGAAAAACATTTGCTCAAAGAAACCAGAAATGTTGCGATCGTTGGCAGTAGAAAACCAACCTCATATGGAAGGAAAGTTGCGTACGACCTAAGCAAATTTCTGGCGAAGAATGGTCTTTGTGTCGTGAGCGGCATGGCGCTGGGTGTCGATTCACAAGCGCATCGAGGCGCGCTTGACGGCGGAGGCAAGACCATTGCGGTGCTGGCTTCAGGCGTAAATCAGCCGTATCCGCCTTCCAATCTAAAACTGTACCATGAAATCATCGATACAGGTGGCTTGATACTGTCGGAGCAGTTTATAGACGATTTGGCACTTAAGTACCATTTTCCTCTAAGAAACAGAATCATAAGCGCCATTTCAGATGCAGTGGTGATCATAGAAGCGGGTGAAAAAAGCGGCTCGCTTATAACGGCAACACATGCCAT
>DMYC01000144.1 GCA_003482695.1 Clostridiales bacterium UBA8960 | reverse complement strand
ATCTTAGAAAAACAGTTAAAGAACATAGGCTTATTAACCCAGGTGATCGAATTGCTGTTGGATTATCTGGTGGCAAAGACAGCATGGCTCTACTACATGCGCTTAAGCATTATCAATCCTTTAGCCCAGATCCGTTTGAGCTCGAAGCCATCACCATCGATTTAGGATTTGAGAATTTCGATTTGGATAAGGCGAAAGCGTTTTGTCACGAACTTGGTGTGCCGTACACGATCACAAAAACTGAAATCGCTAAAATCGTATTTGACTATCGTGAGGAGAAAAATCCTTGCTCACTTTGTGCAAACATGCGTCGCGGTGCACTTGCAAACACCATGAACGAGCAAGGATTAAACGTACTGGCACTTGGACACCATGCGGATGACGCACTTTCCACACTGTTTATGAACACGCTTTATGCAGGCAAATTAAACACACTCGAATATTACTCGTTTCTTTCGAGAAGTTCAATCCATTTGATTAGACCTTTACTAGATGCGAGCGAAGCCTCTATAAAAGGTTATGTAAAGTCAAACAGCATCCCTATTCTAAAAAGTCCATGTCCTATGGATCAAAAAACAAAAAGAGAGGAAATAAATCATCTCTTAAAATCCATTTACAAAGAAATTCCCGACAGTCGTAAAAACATGTTGACTGCTATGAGAAATTCTGATCAGTGCAACCTTTTCAAAAACGCTAAAGAGCCTCTCTAATCACATGCTTGAGAGGCTCTTTAAATTTCCTTTTCAGTTGTAATTTCAATCACTTCTGGTGGACTCACCCTTTCATCGAGTTTTTAAACTCATTTTATTATTAACAACCAGTTCTAAAAGAATTCAGGTGGTGTCCATTATCTGTTTTCATCCAAGACCCTAAATACAACACGAAATCTTTGTGATTTCAAACATGGTCTGCTTATTAAACAGTTTGCATAATTTCGTTTCCTTGCCTATGACTCATTTACACTTAACACTTTGATTCAGTTTAGGTTTTTGGCGGTCTCACTCCTTTTTTAAAGCTCTAAAACGGTTGATTTACCTACATCCTACATTGAAAAAGTGAACTGGTTTGTTATTAATATTATAGCATAAACTTTGAAAAAAGAAAGCCTTTTTTTAAATTTTCGACACAATTTTGTTTGTTAATTCGTGCACATTGTTTACATAATCATTTGCCCTATTGTCGCCTTCGAGGACTGTTTTAATTTCTCCAGGATTGTTCGCGATCGCCATAGCAGCAAAAAATGGTGGCAACCGAAACCCCTTGTTGATATTGAGTGCCCCAATCAGTTGTCCAGCAACTGTGTCATTTCCCGAATTACCTGAGACGACGATGCTCAAAATATATTTATCATTGAATGATATTTTTCGATACAAAGCGGTTAGACGATTTACAACTGCCATAAGTTTCGCGGAAATTGCATCATTATAGTTTGGACAGATCCAAACGACAATATCCGCTTTTTCTATCATGGGAAACAATGAGGCTACAACAAAACCACCATAAAAGCAACTTTTTTCCATGGAATAATACGTACACGTCTCAAAACCGCAGCCATAACAGTCTGTTATTTTCCCTTCCTCCACATGCAACTCTTCAATCTTCATTTTTGCGAGATCTTCCTCAGAAAAATTGCTTTTGACATAATCCCAATACATTAATGTATTGGACAACGCCTTATGTCCTGCATGCAAAACCAGCAAGTTTAATTCAGATTTTTCAATAAAAGTATACTTTGATAAACGCTCCAGCAATTTTACGATTTGAATGTGTTCAATTTCTTCAAGTGGTTTGTCGATCACATTGGACCAAGTCTTAAAATTAAGTCGTCCCTTAACGCGTTCAACGAGAGGATGGCCAATAAACTCACACCCCATTTGATTGGCAATAAAAATGAATTTTTTAGCGTACGTCTTCGTGAACAGCTCGCAACTCGATACAATCACCAAACTTGCCACTGCATGATGGAAAAGTGGCATGTCGCCACGTTGAAATTTTAATGTTTCATCCCTTAAAAAAGCGTTTGCTTCAGCATTTTCCCCTATTTCATCAAGCTCAATCAAGAAAACCCATTTTTGCCAACCTTCAATTTCAGTTGGCTTCATCTGTTCAATCAAGTCCATATAAAGCGCAACTGTTTCAGGCTCTGAACTGAAAAAGCTTAAGCATTTAATTCCTGCCATGTTTCCTCCAGTATCTCATATGACTTTTGAACTCTCTCTCTTAAACTGGATGACAGCTTAATGTGTTCCATTTCAACACCATATTCATTTAGTCGATTTCTCGTCCCCCAATAAACACCTTCTAAAAAATGAGCAGAAAAATGACTTTCACCTGATATGAACGCCAAAATCGAGTATGCACCTGATGATAGTGCTGGCGCAACATAAGGCTTATAACCCAGTGCTCTCATTTCAAGATTTGCTGAAACCACCTTTGATGTGAGCAAAATGCTGTTCTCTTGATTTTCATCCCGAACATTTGACGCCACGACCAAGTCTTTGCCATGAGGTCCAAAAACACGACCATTTTCTCGATATTCGAACCCTAAAATATCGCTGTAATACTTTGCACGTCCGTCCATAACCCCTAGCCCAAAACCCACAACTTGTTCCGGCAACAAGCCATCATGGTCTTCTATCATAAGCTCGTTCTGGTTTGACGCTTCAAATGCTTTACGACACAGTAAATCCACAGGATCTGAAACAACAGCAAATATACCCTCAAACTTTTTCGCCCTTGCCATTTTTGCATAATGTGAAATCAATTTCGAGTTCTCCTCGAACTGTATCATTCTTACATCTCTTTTTTCATCGCCCACTTTTGGAACAAACTTCGATGCGCAGAAAATGAAAAGATCCGAATCAAACAAGGCTTCTATCTCTATGGGCAAAATCTTCAAATCCGGATTGAGGACAATCTGGTTCAACTCCATTTCCCATCGTTTTTTTTGTGCTTCATCAATATCGCAGATGCCTAGCGATTCGATCACTTCTCCACCCAACAGCTTAAGTCCAATCGCAAGCGTGCTTCCCACATCACCCAACGCGAGCAATGTCACTTTTTTCTTTTTGTTCACAAACGCTTTTTTACGTGCCAGGAACTGAATAATCGAATCCATATCGATGTTTCCAAACTTGTGTTCAAACCAATTTAGATTGATGGCGACGATCATTTCACCACGATCCTCTAAAGGATTATAAAGCATTTCCATGCAGCTGTGCCTACCTTTGCCTATTTCAGACAAAGGCATCATCGAAACCATCATCGTACGATCCATATCTTCTCTATATAGATAAAGGCTTTGTTTTGGTTCATTTATCGCAACTTTACTCAAATCCATTTCAAACTCTGAAAAAACACGCCATGCTTCATAATAATATTGATTCATGCTCTGTCACCTCTTATAAAATGTAATCATTTT
>DMYC01000317.1 GCA_003482695.1 Clostridiales bacterium UBA8960 | reverse complement strand
AAGGAGGCGCCCATCATGAAATATGATTTAAATCGGGCTATTAAAGCAAACGTCATGTTTGTATGGTTTTTTTCAGTATTTTTGAGTCTAACGGCTTATATTAACGGGGGTGCCGAGTACGGCATTAAAGCGTTAATCGCCACTTCAGCAACAGCTTTTCTATTAACCATAGCCTATTTTATCAAAATGCCTCTGGTCATCAAAAGTGAACTTGTGGTGTTCTTACCATTTTTCGCATCAGTGGGTCTTTCTGCTGTAAATGGTGGTGTAGCGCGTATGTTCAACATATACATGCTCGCGCTTATTATGCAGGCGCTTTACTTCAACTACAAGAGAATGTTGATTTCAGGCAGCTTCATCACGGGTCTGCTCATCATCCTTTATTTGATTAACCCTCAAATATTGATCGATCCTGGCATGGGGCTTGGCGATTATGTCCCCCGAATCAGCGCGATCATCAGTGCTTTTTTAGTCTTGTCACTTTTGAGCAAATGGGGCCATGAAACGGTTCGAAATGCAGAGGAACAAATGATGAAAAGCGAAAAAGCCTTTGAGACGCTAAAAAAAGTGTTCGATGATGTAAAGGGTTCGACCGCCATATTGAAAGAATCCACGGAAAGCAGCAAGGCCAAACTGATGGAAAACCTTGACAGCAACTTGGCGATCAACATGGCCGTTCGCGAACTCGCACAAAGCGTGGATGAAGCGGCGATGACCGTTTCGAACATCAATTCAAGTGTAAACACATCAGGCAAACGCGTCGATGAAACGTATCAGGTGATGCAGAATCTGGACATGATTTTCTCGGGCCTAAAGTCGGCTTTTTCTGATAGCACCCAATCCATGTCCACCATGCAAAGCGCCATCCAAAAGATGGACCACACGATGTCAGAGAGTTTCACCACCATCAAAAATTTATCCACGCGAATGAGTGAAATACAGCAAAATTTAGATGGCATAACAAATATAGCGAATCAAACGAACCTGCTTGCCTTAAATGCATCAATCGAAGCCGCGAGAGCAGGAGAGCACGGCAAAGGCTTCGCTGTGGTTGCTGAAGAGATTCGAAAATTGTCCATCGACAGTACGTCATTTGCAGGTGACATCAGACGCATCACGACGAGTCTCATGGAAGCGACGATAGCCGCTAGTAAAACTGCGGAAGTTGGACAAGAGGCGATGAATGTCGGCATAGAGGCGTTAAACATGTTAAACTCAACCTTCACCAAAGTCGATCGTGATTTCTCACAAGTCGATTTGGAAATGATGCGAGAGTCATCGCTGATTCGTACGGTTCACGATGAGTTTGTGAAAATAGAAGATGCCATTTCCACGATTGCTGCCATTTTACAAGAAAATGCGGCACATTTCGAGGAAATCGCGTCAAGAGTTGAAGTGCAAACTGAGCTGGCAAGTGCTGTGACAGATGAGATTGAAATAGTCGCAGGCGTTGGCAACCAGTTATATGAGCGTGTAATGATCAAGAATTGATCAAAAAGTGATCAGGGGGTCGGACCCCCTGATCACCCTGATCATTCCCTGATCATGACACAATACAGAGGTGATTTATACGAAAAAATCCACCAATATAAAAAATAGTACCAAAACCATCATCCGTGATACCATTCACACGCTTTTACACGGAAACCTAAACCTTCTTATCGCACAATCCGCCCTAATTCTCATCTTCACGATGACATTTACACCAATATTGACATTTGCAGTCAAGTCCATTCAAAAACTCGCAAACGTCAGCTATTTCACGCCCAACAACTTGCTACGCGTCATAATGAATCCGCCGAGTCTCCTCATCATTTTACTTCTTTTAGCTATCACCAGCGTTTTTATGTTGATTGAGCTTTATTTTCTGTCGGCCTATTTCAAACTGAAAGGTTGGCAGACCAGTCAAAAAAACCCGCCACTTAAAATGGTCATCTCAGTTGTAGCCAACAAAATGATAAGGACACCCGTTATAGCGCATATTCGTTCCATAGCCACCGTATGGGTCACGATCATCAATGCCAATATTCCTGCCATTCTTTTTTTCACATACGAAAACCGCTTCTTAAACTATCTCGCAGCAGAAGTGTCAAATGTCGCGATTTGGTCGATCATCATAGCGGTCATCCTCATCTCGACAACCATTTTCTTTTTTAAAAAACCACGCCAAACTCAGCAAGAGTACAGCGGCACGGGCGCACATGAATCCGCCCTAAAAACCACCTTAAAAACGCACATCATATGGCTCGCACTTCAATCGGTTGCCTTCGCGATCGTTTATGCGGTGTCTATTGGAATTGCCCTGCTAACAGTGATTCGTATCACGGAGCGCCAGATCGCGGTCGCAACATTCATAAGACTTGTTGACAGACTGGACCACTATTTCGTATTAATCCTCTTCATCATGGGCACAATTTGCCATAGTGCGCTTTTTTCAAGACTCGATGATTTGCGCCTATCCAATACCTCACACCACCACCCAGACACGTTCCACTACCACGGAAAACTGCTGCACAAAGCCCGATATAGAAACGTTTTAGTCATCAGCATCATCGCAATACTCGCGATGAACCTGTTTTTTTTCTACGACATCGTTAAAAACGGCTCCATCCTAGACGCAATTTCGATCGGGGACATTCAAATCACAGCGCACAGAGGTTTTTCAGCACACTATCCCGAGAATACGATGCCCTCAGTTTCACGTGCCATCGAGGAAAAATCGGACTATGTTGAAATCGATGTAAGGATGACGAAAGACGGCGAACTCGTTCTTTTGCACGATGCCAGTTTGAAGCGGACGACAGGGTTGAACCGTTATATTTGGGAGATGACTTATGAAGAGATAGAAGCCCTTGATGCGGGGATGTGGCGGCGAGAATTTCTAGAAATCGTACCCATCCCAAAACTGCGCGACGTCTTTGAACTGGCTAAAGGCCAGGTCTATTTGAACATCGATTTAAAATATACGGGCTATCAAGACGATGTTGTGCCCAGGTTGGTGTCGCTGATTCATGAGTATGATATGGTTTGGCAGTGTATTGTGACATCCACTCATCTTGATGACTTGGCCGAGATTAAAGCCATTGACCCAGACATACAGACGGGTTACATCACTTATCAGATTAGCGATCGCGTTCTTGAAAGCGATTTTGTGGACGCATTCAGCATGAAATCCACACTGGTGAGCAAAAATGTCGTCGAGTCGATTCATAGAAGCGGAAAAAAAATACACGTTTGGACAGTGAATACGCGCAGTGAGATAGAGCGCATGAGCCGGCTTGGTGTGGACAACATCATCACGGACAACCCCGTATTTGCCCGTGAAGTGCTGTATGCGGCTGGGGGAGATCGATTGCTGCTGACACTGCTTAAAGTCGTGTTTGAGTGATTCAGGTGATCAAAGTGATCAAGGGGTCGGACCCCCTGATCATGACCAGGGGGTCCGACCCCTTGATCACT
>DMYC01000026.1 GCA_003482695.1 Clostridiales bacterium UBA8960 | reverse complement strand
ATGATTTCGCCTTGATCAAACACCAAGACCCTGTCGCAAAACCTGCAACTCGACATACGATGCGAAATGTAGATGGCCGTTTTGTTTTCAACCAGTTCATCGAATCGGCAGTATATATCATGCTCTGCAATCGGATCAAGCGCTGCGGTCGGCTCATCAAGAACGACGATAGGTGCATCTTTGTAAAGGGCTCTTGCGATCGCCACCTTTTGTGCCTGACCACCTGAGAGCTTGGTCGCTGCCCTATCATAACTTTTATCAAGCGTCGTTTTCAGCCCTGAAGGGAGATTCATGATATCCTGATGCGCACCCACTTCCCTCAGAATTTCTTCCAGACATTTATCCGACAACTCGCCAAGGCTTTTTCCGGTTATATTCTCCTCCACACTGATGCCAAAGAGTCGATAATCCTGAAACACCGCTGCGATTTTAGACATATAGTCTTCATAATCAAGCGTTTGAATATCGATGCCGTTCAAAGTAATCACGCCTTCAGTCGGTTTGTAAAGGCGCGTCATGAGCTTCACAAACGTCGTCTTACCCGCACCATTCAGACCGATAATCGATATTTTTTCACCTGGATGAATTTTTACAGAGATGTTCTTCAAAGTGAAAGTCTCAGCACGCGGGTATCTGAACGAAACGTTGTGGAACTCGATTTCATAGGCTAAAGCTTTCGGAACAGGCTGATCGCCAATATCCTTTGAAGCTGGAATCTTCTCGTATTCCACAAGGAGTTCCAGCTGTCTGCAAAGCCTATTCGCCTCGATGATGCTACTGACCAAAGTGTTCATACTGCCACTGAACTTGCCAACAGCACCTGCATACATCATGAAATTTCCTATCGTCACTATACCACGCATGGTTCTGACTGCCAAAAAGAAGTAGATGATAACCGTTTGAATTTGAACGTTTACACTGACAAGCCCGTTGAGCCTACTAATCGAACCGTAAATTTTTAAATAAAGTTTATATATTTTGAGATTGAATCGATTCATCTTTTCAATGACCATCCCAGTCATGTCATATAGACGCAAATCCTTTGCAATCTCTAAATCTGATGACTGATTGATGTAGTAGACGAACGCCCTGTTTGAGCCAACCGTCTGAGTCGACTCAAGGTAATAGTACTTCTGCACTTTCTTGAAAATGAAACTGTTGATGATCACCACCCCGATGAGCAACAAAAGCACCCAAGGGCTAAACATCCATATGATCGCCGATAAACCAACAATCAAGAAAGACTCATTCACCACTTTCGAAAGCGCTTCAACCATGACGAACATGAGTCCATGGTTTCGGACGGCAAAAAGCGCACGCTCCTTGAGATTCAAAATTTCCGGATCTTCGATGTTCTCAAAATCAATCTCGATCGTCTTCTGAGAGATGTGACGTTCAAACGCATTGTTGAATTGTTCTGTCAAAAGATCCGTTCTGTATTTCAGTATTTTTTCAATGGCATTCAGTGCAAAACTCGAAAACGCAATCGCCATAATGAGCATCACAAGCGTTTCCACCCTCTGCAAATGCATCAACTCATCGACGATCAGCTTTGGGCCGATGATGAAAACGATCGGCTTAAGCGACTTACATAAGGACTGGATCAAAAGCGTAGGCATGTATTTTGGCGTGAGCCTGCTGACCAACTTCACAAAATAGCTCAACACTGTGCGATTGCTGTTTAAAAATTCATGTTTTTCCATTATGCAATCGCCTCCATTTCATCTTCTTGGTAATATTGCGCTTGCGTATTGAACATGTGCGCATACTTACCGTCAAGTGCCATGAGTTCGTCATGCGTGCCATACTCTTCTATCTTACCGTTTTCAAAGTAAGCCACTTTATCGCAAAACTTCGTACTGGAGAGACGATGTGAGATGAAAATAGCCGTACGACCATCGATCATCTCGCCGAAGCTCTCATAGATGTCCTTCTCCGCGATAGGATCAAGTGCAGCAGTCGGTTCATCCAAAATGACGATAGGCCCATTTTTATAAAGTGCCCGCGCAAGGGCCAACTTTTGATTTTCGCCACCAGAAAGCTCAAGCCCACGGTCCTCGATCACTTTTAAAAGCGGTGTATCCAGCTTTTTCTCAAGTCGATTCACTTTTTCTGAAAGCCCAGATCGACTGACCGCATCCCATACACGCGCTTCATCAAATGCCTCTGAAGCAGCCACATTTTCAGCAATACTTGCCGCAAGTGGCTTTATTTCCTGATAAACCACCGAAAACAGTTTATAATGTTCCGTTATCGGAATATTACGTATATCCGTCCCTTGAATGGTTATCTCCCCTTGAGTTGGTCGATACAGACCCGTCAACAGTTTGATTAGACTCGTCTTTCCAGCGCCATTGACGCCTACGACAGCAAGCTTTTGGCCACCAGGAATATGAAGGTCCAGTCCATCAAACACCAATTTTTCAGTTCCGGGATATGCAAAAGACACATTTCTAAAATCAATTGCCAAACGGTTCCCCTCTGGAAGCGCCGCTGGATTTTCTATTTTAACAGAATCGTCGATTTCCATGAAGTCACGGTAATCATCAACGTATCGCGCCGTGATTTTCAGCTCCGTGAAATCGTGCATCAACTCCTGCATCCAAGTGGCAAACCCGCTGATCGCCGTCATGTACAAGATGAAATCACCGAAAGACATCGCCCCACTGAGCGTCATGTATACAATATAGCCGTAAACAATGCCATCGCGTAACAAAACAAGTATCGCATCGATCAACTCCACTTTCAGATACTTGCCGAATATTTCCTTTTGAACGGCCTCTGTCTGGTGATTGAATCCCGCCATCTTCTTGAGCAGCATGCCTTTAAGCTGATAAATTCTGGTATCCTTGCCAAACTCAAAATCGGTCATCACACGCGTCAAGTATCTGAACTTACGCTCAATTGGTCTAATGTCGTCTTCTCTGGAAAGTCTATACGCATCCGCCTTCAACTTCAGTTTGTAAACAATAAACACACTTACAAGCAAATACCCCAGCACTACCGGATGAAGGCTTAATATAATTCCAGTGTAACCAACAAA
This sequence comes from Clostridiales bacterium UBA8960, assembly GCA_003482695.1. Lineage (GTDB taxonomy): Bacteria > Bacillota > Clostridia > Peptostreptococcales > Acidaminobacteraceae > Fusibacter_C. The sequence continues at coordinate 6,475 of DMYC01000026.1, read as the reverse complement.
ACCGATCATATAGCCAAATATAGAGAAAGAATTTCGCATGACGCCACCGATGCCGTTCGTAGGGCTTGACGTCGTTCTTGACGCACGGTTTAACAAATTTTGCGTATCGACATTTTCAACATGGTGATAGTCTAGTCTCATGCCCTTTTCATGGAGTTCGAGTCCAAAGAGCATCCTTATTCTCGACATTTTCATGCGGTAGATGCCGATACATGCCTCCTTGGTAAAGTGAACGACCGATGTAATAAAAAGCGTTATCACGAGTATTGTGATGATATAATCCATACGCCCCAATCCCTGCAGCTCATCGATGATGAGTTTTGGAACAAACACCCATATAAATGGCGCAATTGAAACGGCAATCGTATTGAGCACAATCATGACGATCGACTCAGGGTGCCATTTGACCATGTGACTGTATACAAAAAGCATATTCTTCACGATGGGTCTTTTTATTTTGTTTTTTTCTTCCATTATTCTCCCCCGAAAACATGTAAAAAGTGTACGAGTGACTTGTTTATTCTATCATAATAATTATGAATATTCAGATTAAAATTTCATTAGTAATCATTTTGTAAACTGTACGTAAAAAACCCGAAACACTTGGGCATACCAAACGGTTTCGGGTTTACATAAAAGTGGTCAAAATTATCTTGAATGTGCGATTCGACTTGCAGCAGCTGCCGCTACAGCAGCAACCAAATCATCCAAAAACGTATGACACGCATCGCCTTTTTTCGAATCAAGCTCTTTAATGATGCCGATTTTTTCCTTGTCTAAGAATCCGAAATTCGTCAGTCCGATCGAACCATAGACATTGACTATGGAAAGCGGCAAAATTTCGTCGATGCCATATAAGCCTTCATCTGCTGCAACAATACTTTGAAGTGGCTCTGGCAAAAGTTTTTTCTCGGTCAACTCGTCGATCGCGATGCCAGTCAAAATGGCATGGATGATTTCACGTTTGCTCAGCACGGCATGAATGTTCTCCATGCATGTCTCTATCGTTAACTCCGGGTAATAAGGAATCTGCAAATACTGAACAATCTTGGCGATTTCGATGAGTTCAACGCCTCTGCGGTTCAACATCTCGATCGTCATTTGCTTAAGCTCGGCCATATCGTACTTATGGCTGTACTTGTTTTTATTTTTTTCCTGGTCCATGACACCCTCCTAATGTGAACTTATTTCTTTAATTATAACATAAAAGTCGCCACACTTCTTATCGAAATGCAGCGACCCTTTTCACAGTTGGGGGGAACCAAGTATGAAATTTTCTACTTCATTTGCGGACGGCAACGCAGGTATGGCACCCTTTTTAGTCACCGTTAATGCGCCAACCGCGTTTGCGTAACGAACAGCTTCCCGTAATTCGACACCTCTCGATAAAGCAGCGGCCACAGCACCGTTGAACGAATCGCCAGCGGCAACCGTATCGATGGCTTCAACCTCATAGCCTGGTATTAAGTCAAAACCATACATATCACCTACGAGTGCACCTTTGCTTCCCAGTGTGGCTATTACGTGCTTTACACCGAAGTCAAGGAGCTTTTGAATCGCTTTTTTTGCATCTTCAACGCTCTGAACTGAAAGCCCACTTAGAATTTCCAGCTCTGTCTCATTTGGTGTCAAATACGTCACCTTAGAAAGGACTTCAGATGGAATCGGCACAGCTGGAGCTGGGTTCAAAATCACATTTACACCCGCATCATAGCATGTTTCGATGATTTTATAAGTCACGTCATGTTGCAGTTCAAGCTGGACGATGACGTATTCCGAATTTGAGAATTTACCAGCATCTTTTTTGACGTCTTCCAGTGTGTAACCAAAATTGGCACCGGGTATGACGACGATTTTGTTCTCTGCATGTTTATTGATTTGAATCAAACCAAGGGCTGTTGGGTGGTCGGACAGTTGTTTCACATCTGAAACATCGATGCCTTCTGCCTCAAATAGAGTCAAAAATGCATCTCCATGCCCGTCTGCTCCAACCCTACCGTACATGGCGACATCAGCTCCAAGGCGAGCCGCCGCCACTGCTTGATTGGCACCTTTCCCACCAGGCATCGTGTAGAACGACTTGCCTATTACAGTTTGTCCTTCTTTTGGAAATTCATCCACTGTGCCGATTAGATCCATAACAAACGAACCTACAACCGAAATTTTACTCAAGAGATCGCCTCCTCTTTCAAAAGCTTCCCTAAAGCGCCAGCTGGATGATAGAGGTGAAAATCTTCTTTCTTAAACGCTTTCGCCTCAGATACGGCACACGCGATGGCATCTCCCAAAACGAGTGTCATGGTTGAAGAGGCTGTAGGCGCAAGCTTTAAATGGTCTGCTTCAGTGTGCTTTGGATATGTGATTTTAAGCGTACAGCGCTTTGCGAGTTCAGAGTTTGAATCCGAAGTTAAAGCGATCGTTTGACATCCAATTTTTTCAAGTGTCGGCAATGTGTCTAATACTTCCCGCGTCGATCCACTGTTTGAAATCAATACGACAATATCTTTATTCTCAATCATCCCGAGATCACCATGCACCGCTTCGGTGCTATGAACAAAAAAGCTTGGCGTACCGGTACTTGAAAATGTCGCTGCCAATTTTTTGCCGATGTGACCAGATTTACCGACGCCCATAAAGACCACTTTGCCTTCACATGCTACGATGGCCTTGCAGACTGTCTCATAATCCATTAACTGACTGTCGATCATCTGCTGTATGGCATCGAGTTCCGTTTTCATAGCCTGTTTTACAAGTTCAGTATATGTCATCATGTCCTCATTTTTTCAAATGACGCCTTTTGTTAATATGGCATTGGCAAATAGAGCCGATTCTGATGTTGCGATTATACAGTAAGCGTCTTTGGCTTTTTCGTAAAATGCAAACCGCTCGACTTCATAAAGACCATCTGCATAGGATTCGAACCGTTTCCATATTTCAGGAACAAAGTCGTTCCCCGTACTCATGACGCCTATTCTCTTGTCGGGTGCCTCATCAAGCGGCATGACTTCCATAATCGCTTTCAGGACTTCAATTGCACCATGTCCATCAAGCCTAACCAGCCTTTTTGCACACGATGCGGCAGGAAAATTACCATCTGCGATGACAAGTGTGTCGCCATGCCCCATTTCACAAAGGATTTTCAACAAATCAGGTGACAATATTTTAGGAATGCCGATTAACATGTGCGCCTCCTATAAGTTAAGTTTCTTTTTAGTCGCGTCTTCCCAGATTATTAGAGATTCCACTTTGCCTTTTACAGTTTCAGTGAACGATGACGCATCAAGCCTCCTAGAAAAAAGACCCATCTTAACGCCAGACTTCTGCATGTGGTATTTGGCATTGACTGGATAAGCATAATTTTCAATAAGCGCTTGCTCCGTCAAATTGTTCTGTAAATCTCTAGCGACCTCAGGCATCGTCGTATAGTGGTCAAATAACCACTTGTATAAGTCGATATGGAAATTTCCCATAACGCCGTTGTACCCATGATAGCCTGCGATCAGCGAGTCTAACAAAGTCTCTGTGTTTGCATTGAACAACTTAAGCTCAGTGCCTTTAACCACGTCAACTCGTCTTCTTAAAATGTCGATGTCACAACTGACATCCTTTAGAAAAATAATTCTTCCAGACTCTGCACACCATCTAAGCTCTTCATCTGTGAGCAGTCTTCTATATGGATAGGGACACTCATAAATGCCAAACTTGATATCGGGAACAGCATTCATTATTTTTGTTATATTACCGATCAGAACTTCAGAACTTTCATCTTCTTTGGCAAGTCTGTTGCTGACTAAAACGATGGCATCCGCACCAGAAGTCGCCATAGCCTTGAGTTCTTCGATCTGATCTTCGATGGCATCAGAGGTATGACCAGATGTAATCACGGGTACGCGTCCTTTTGCATGTTCAACAACGCACTTTGCGAGAGCAACCTTTTCCTCTGTGGACAGCATAAACATTTCACTAGATTGGCATACGGCAAAGAGTCCGTCGCTGCCCTTATCAATCAAATAATCCGTAATGTTTCTGTTAGCCTCCATATCGAGATTGCCCGCCTCGTCAAAGGCTGCAATCATCGTCGGCCAAACGCCTTTATATTCAATTTTCATAAGTTTCCTTTCATCATATCATTCCGAATGTTCTAGGTAAGAACAAGACGATTTCTGGAATGAATGTTATTAGTAAGAGTACAACCAACATGGCAACGATTGGCCATCGTATTTCTCTCATGACAGCTTTTAGCGACGTACCGGAGATACTGGCCGTGATAAAGAGCAACATGCCAAAAGGTGGTGTGGATAAACCGATCATCATGTTTAGTGTGACCACCAAACCAAAATGAACAAGGTCGATGCCAAACATTCTCGCCATGGGAATCATGATGGGTACAAAAACAAGTTGAAGCGTCGATGTATCAATGAACATGCCTAAGATCAAAATAATCACATTGACAATCAACAGAAATACATATTTGTTGTCGACGAACTGCATAACGAGCGCACCAAGATCTGTTGCGATTTGCTCACGTGCGACTATATAAGAAATGACTGCAGCTGCACCAACCATCAAACTGACTGATCCAGTGTCTTTAATCGTGTCTTTAATGATATTGAACAATCCTTTAAAGCTCATCGCCTTGTAAGCCAGAAATGCGACGAAAATCGCATAAATCGCTGCAACCGCACCCGCTTCAGTCGGTGTCATGATACCCGTATAAATACCCATGAGCAAAATGACTGGCGTCAATAGTGCAGGCAACGCTTCAAGTGTGAATTTAAAAAAGTCTCGACGCGAAATCTTTGCTTCACGCGGATAATTCCTGATTCTCGACATGACGCTCACGTAAATCATCAGACCGATACATACCAAAATCGCCGGCACCATGCCTCCTAAAAACAGAGCGCCTACAGAAGCACCAGACAGCATGGCATACATGACCAGTGGAATACTCGGTGGAAAAATTGGCCCAACAGTGGCGGATGCCGATGTGATCGCACATGAAAACGCATCGTCATAACCCGCTTCTTTCATCGCTTCAATTTCCATTTTTCCAAGTCCAGAGGCATCCGCAATCGCCGAGCCCGTCATCCCTGAAAATATAAGAGATGCGATGACGTTTACATGTCCAAGTGCACCTCGTCTTCCATTCGCTAAACCAGTCGCAAATTTGAAGACCATCTCTGTGACTTTTCCAGAGTTCATGACATTGGCGGTGAAGATAAATAGGGGTACCGCAATAATGACATAGTTAGAATAATAGGTATTCATTACATGATTCGCAACAGAGCCAAGATCGGTTCCATTTGTAATAAAGTAGAACGTTCCTGCAGCGATCATGCCTAATGAAATCGGCATTCTGAGTAAAAAAATCAAAACAAAAATAACGACGGTAACGATCATCGCTGTACTCATCTGCTTTCACCGCCTTTCGGTGTATGTCCAAACAGAATATTGACATCTTCCACGACTTCACTCATGGTGTAACCGATGACAGATATCAGAAAATAGATGAACGCTGAAAAAATCCAGCTTAATTTAAACTTAAAAACGGAAGTCGATTGGAAGCTCATGAAATTAACATAATTAATCGACGGCATGATGAGTGCAACAAATGCTGCGACTATAATCGCATTGCCCAATATACGTACAAATGCCGCTTTTCTTGGGCTTAGCATATCTACGATCAATGTGAACTTAACATGGGTTCTATGGCGCATCGCATAACACGCACCTAGAATAACCGTCCAGGAGAAACCGATAACGGTCACTTCATAGGCCCAAGTCAAAGGGTATTTAAACACGTAACGTGCGATGATTTGAACGATGAAGGTCAAGAACATCACGATGAATGAAGCAATTGGTATATATACTTCAAATACGTCGCGCATAATGATAAAAGTTCTTTTCAAACTATTCACAGGTTCCTCCAACTACGGTATAATTAAGGTTCAAGTGGGACTCTAGGACCACAACATTAGCCGCGCTTTTAATATTGGGGAATATTAGTGGCTAACATTGTGATCTTAGGTCTCTCTTTCTTCGTTACTTGCCCAATTCTTGAACTTTCTCGAAGATCTCCAGGTCCCATGTCGCTGTCATGGTTTTATTGTCAAGGTATTTCGCTAAAACTTGTTCGCTGAACGCATCAATGTCTGCATTGTAAACACTTAGGCCTTCACTCTTGAAGAATTCGATAAGTTCTGCTTCTCTTCCAAGATTGGTCTCATCACATACGATTCTCGCTTCTTCAAGTGCTTCCAAAACGATATTTTTTTGATTTTCACTTAACGACTGCCATTTTGCTTCGTTGATCGTCGGCCAAACACTATCCACTAAGTGATTCGTAATCGTAATCGACTTTGTAACTTCATAGAATTTTGCGCTTTGAACAGTTGGAAGTGGATTATCTTGTCCATCTACTGTGCCTGTTTGAAGTGCCATATAAAGCTCTGAAAATGCGATTGGCGTTGGATTT
>DMYC01000330.1 GCA_003482695.1 Clostridiales bacterium UBA8960 | reverse complement strand
GGAAGCGTCGGATCGCGCTTGATTTCTATGTCCTCTATTTTATCACTCGTCGCAATAATCATGGGTTTGATTGATAAAGCGTGGTTATAATCTTCGTTGGAAACGCGAATAGAGACTAGATGTGATTTTGTCACGCGACCGATACCTTGTTTTATCAAGGTCTCTATTAGGGTCTGATCCGTCTCTACTTTTTAATCCAATATTTTTTCAATTGCATCGATGACGATGCGAACCATCTCAGTTTCAGTATCTTTCATTATTTCTTGCCGCATTTGCGCCCACTCTTCTTTGATTGAAAGCGCTTCATCAACAATTTGCTTCGCAATTTCTCTGCTGTCTTCTATTCCACTATTATAACCGTCTTGATAACCCTCGGCTTTCGCTTGTTCCATTATGCCTTTAGCCTGATCATATGCATGGCTAACAATAGCATCGCTGCTACTCTGTGCATTTGCTAACTTTTGCTCATACTCAAAATCCGCTTCTTCCAAAATCCTATTCGCTTCATGTTTGGCGGTCTCAATTAATTGAGTGGCTGCCTCTGAAGGTTTCAGTCCTTCAGTGGCAGCCATTTCTATGATTTCATCCGGTGAAATATGCTCATTTAATTTAGCCGATAACACAAAAGCTTTGTCGTCTAGAACTACTCTTGATGATTTGAATATCTTAGACAATTAGCTCATCTCCTCCGCCTCTAGCGATTATTATCTCGTTTGCTTCCTCAAGTTTTCTGATGATGTTAACAATCTTTTGTTGTGCTTCTTCAACATCTCTGAGTCTCACAGGACCCATGAAATCCATGTCTTCTCGAAGCATCTCTGCCATACGTTTCGACATGTTGGCAAAGATCATCTCCTTCACTTCATCAGTTGCACCTTTGAGTGCGATTGCCAGATCACTATTATCCACTTCACGTATAAACCTTTGAATGCCAACGCTGTCGAGATTGACGATGTCTTCAAAGACAAACATTTTCTTGCGAATTTCTTCGACCAACTCAGCATTTTGAATTTCAAGTGTCTCAAGAATATACTTTTCTGTACCTCTATCAACAGAGTTGAGAATATCGACAATACACTGGATGCCTCCTGTAGCAGAGTAATCCTGAGTCACCATGGATGACAGTTTTCGCTCAAGTACGAGCTCGACCTCTTTTATGATTTCTGGTGAAGTGCTACCCATCGTCGCAATTCGCTGAGCAACATCCGCTTGTTTTTCTTGTGGCAATGCACTGAGCACTTGAGCAGCTTGATTCGGATTCAAATATGACAATATAAGCGCCAATGTTTGCGGATGTTCATTTTGAATGAAGTTCAGCAACTGATTCGCATCCGTTTTCTTTACAAAATCAAATGGCTTGACCTGAAGTGAAGACGTGAGTTTATTGATGATTTCAAGTGCCTTTTGTGAGCCCATCGCTTTTTCAAGAACCTCTTTAGCGTAATTGATGCCGCCTTCAGATATAAATTCTTGTGCCAAACAGACTTGATAAAACTCCTCTAAGACGCCCTCGCGTTCTTCAGGGGTTATTCGATTGACATTCGCAATTTCAAGCGTCAACTCTTCTATTTCATCATCATGCATGTGGCTAAATAATGACGCTGAACGTTCTGGTCCAAGTGCGATCAAAAGTATTGCAGCTTTTGTTTTACCAGACATTTTTCCTTTCTTCGTTGCCATTATGCCTCCTACATTTCATTTAACCAAGCTCTGAGCAATGACGCTGCCGCCTCAGGATTATTGTCGACAAATTTCTCAATATGGTATTTTGGACTTCCTTTGTCCTCTTGGAACTCGATTTCTTCAAGATCTTTTTCGGTCATCGCTGCCTGCTTAGCGGCTTCAGCCTCTGCTGCTTCACGTTTTTGCTTGTTTCTACGTAGCACCAGCATAACGCCAATTACTGCCACCAGCGTCACAAGAACGACGATTACGACGACGACGATCGGTATGCCAAATAGGGTGCCTGCGCCATCTTGGGCGGTATAGATATCGTAGAATTCCATCGGATCTGGAAACTGCTGAACTAAAACTTGAATATTTGTGCGATCTGTACCTGCAGACATCGCGATTAAGTTCAGGAGTTCATTTCGATGTGTATCCGTCATCGTATTGTCGACGAGTGCGTTTGAGTTGATAAGCACACCGATTGACAACGATTTTATATCTCCTTGAGATGAGACGATTTCACGATAAATTTCATTTAACTCATAATTTAACGTTTCACTTGCTTTTTCATATGACGAACCGGCATTAGAACCTTCGACAACTGAAGTCGCCTCACCAGTATTTGAATCCGTACCTGGAACGCCTTGAGCACCTGCATCGTTGATAACATTTTCCGTTATGCTCGTCACACTTCTGACCATGCCGTTGATTTCACCCTCTATAGGCGGACTGAATAATTTGACTGTTTCGACTTGTTGGTTAAAGTCAAGTGTCAAATTCGGTTGTACTTCGACATTGCCTATGCCGTATATTTTCTCGAGGAAAGTCGTCAAGTCTCCCTTGAGCTGTCTTTGAACGCGCTGTTGCAAATCATACTGCGTATTTGCATTGAAACCACCCGAACTTTCAGGGTTGTTGAGTTGAATACCAGAGGCATCCAGAATCGTCACGTTCTCAGGTTTTAAATCTTTGACAGAACTCACAATGAGATTTACGATGCCACTCACTTGAGCGTCATTGAGTTTCATGCCACTTTTTAGGTTTAGAACGACGGACGCCTTTGATTCGATTTCATCTTTTATGAAATAATTGCTTTCTTTAGGAATCTGCAAAATAACCGTTGCGTTATCCACGATCGTGATGGTCTCTATTGATTTTTCAACATCAGAAGCCGTCGCCTGTATAATCATTTGCTCTCGAGTTTGCGATGTCATCGTTATGGAGTCGTTGTTGAAAACATCTACCCAACTGATTGATCCGGTAGCCGCACTGACTGCAAGTTCCATTCGTGCCCTTGAAACGTCCGATGCGGGAACCAGTATTGTCGATGTGTTATTGCTGTCTCGCCAAGGGATACCCAACTCCGTTAATTGTGAAGTAACCGATTGAGCCTCTACTGGCGTTAATCCTTGAGCAATCACGACATATTCAGTTCGCGTCAACATTAGTATGCCAAACGTTAACAACAACACTGCGCCTACAGTGCCTGTAATCAACATTATTTTTCTATTTCGACTCAGACTGTTGAAAAAAGTCATTACGCGTTCACGTAACTGATTGAAAAAATTGCCCATTGACAGCACCTCATGGTTAAAGTTTTATTACAGTTGTAATCTCATAATTTCATTATAGGCCGATAACACCCTATTCGTTACTTCTACGGCAAGATTGATAGATAAATCGGCTTTCATGGCAGCTATTGTAACATCGGAAATATTATCAATTGCACCTAACGAAAAAAGATTGTCCATATGTTCGGCATATAGCTGATCATCGCTCACCTTTTGAAGTGATTTTGTCAGCAATTCCGAGAAATTGATGCCCTCTTTGCCAACATTTTTGTTGAGCTCCGAAATTTTATGATCTTTTACGAGTATAGAATTTTGTAAACCGACGATATTCATATGAAATCCTTTCTAAACGATGCGATGCATATATAAATGCATGACTTAACTAGTATACTACAAACCGGAGAAATGATAAGATGGACTATTTTCCTATTTCTAGTGCTTTCATGGCCATCGCTTTTGTTGTGTTCACGGAAGTGATATTGGCCTCATAAGCTCGTGATGCTGAAATCAAATTGATCATTTCATTGACAATCTCAACATTGGGAAGGCTCACATAACCATCGGCATCCGCATCGGGGTGATTTGGATTATATTCTTTTTTAAATGGCGATTGGTCTTCTATGATCGAAGCGATTTCAACACCGTTGCCTGTGGATTTTGATCCAGTCGCCAGACTTAGTATCTGCTCAAACGTGTTGCTTTCTTGAGCCCTAAAGACCGCTACCTTTCTTCTATATGGTGTCCCGCTCGCCGTTCTTGTTACGTTTGCATTTGCAATATTTTCAGATATGAGGTCCATGCGCAATCTTTCTGCGGTTAAACCTGATGCACTGACATTGATCGAGTTAAAAAAGCTCATCTAATAACCTCCTATCTATTGATTCTTAGAGCAGCTTGCAATCTCTTGTATTGTTGGTTGACTTGATTGACAACCGTATTGTAGTAAATCGTATTTTTTGCCATTTCTGCGTTTTCCACATCGATGTCGACATTGTTGTCATCGACTCTATAACTTGTACTGCCTATCGTTTCAACCGTAATCTGGCCTGTGTTCATCGGATCCAAATGTTTATCATTGGTCTTAGTCATTTTCACGGATTGCTGCAAATTCATTTCATTCTGCAAAACATCTTGAAAATTCACCGTCTGACGTTTGTATCCAGGTGTATTCACATTTGCGATGTTGTTCGCTATTGCACTGTTTTTCATCCACGAACCACTTAATGCCTTACTCATAAAATCTATATTTTTAAAAGAGTTCTTTAACATTTGACCACCTCCAAGTTTTATGACTCAGTAAATGTATCGGCAAAATTTACATTTTTATATAATCATCCATAAAATCATTGTTAAACACTAGATATACCTACCTACCATATATTTTAAACTATATATTGTAGAAAATAAAGTGTTTTATATAAAAACGTTCATTATAACACGTTTTTAGGACTTTTAAACTAAAAAAAATCTTGCGATTTCTTATTGAAAAAGCAAGATTCTTGAATTTGATGACATTTCATTAGTTTTTAATCTTATTGAGTTCATCGATCAGGTGATCATTCAACACTTTTATATAAGTGCCTTTCATACCCAAAGAACGCGTTTCAATAACGCCAGCGCTTTCAAATTTTCTGAGGGCGTTGACGATGACAGAACGTGTTATGCCGGCTTTATCTGCAATCTTGCTGGCGATCAATAAGCCCTCATCTCCGCTTAGCTCATCAAAGATATGAACAACCGCTTCAAATTCTGAGTAAGAAAGTGTGCTGATCGCCATTTGAACAACCGCTTTTTTTCTCACCACTTCTTCATGCGCATCGCTCTTTGCCCGAATGATTTCAAGACCGATGATGGTCGCAGCGTACTCGGCCAAAATCAAATCTTCTTCTAGGTAGCAGCTGTCTCTTCTTGCGATGATAAATGTCGCGAGCCTTTGAGCATTTCCAATTACTGGAACAATCGTCGCGAACTTAGAATAACTATCTATATCATCTTTAAAGAGTTCAATCAATTTATCTTGAGTGATGTTAAACAGCGTTTCATTGATTTGCATCAATCGCCCTTGCTCTTCTGTGCTGTAAAAATAATCCTCACCATCGGTCAAAACGACTGCACTGTCCTCATGGTCAAATAAACTGACGCCAAGAATCTTACCACGCTTGCTGACGACATATACATTAGAATCCAATATGTTCATCATCGTAGCGCATAAATCTTTAAATGATAAATGTGTTGCACCTGAAGTCTGAAGTATAGAGTTCAGCTTCCTCATTTTGGTTAAAATATTACTTTCCAAGTCTTTCCTCCTAATTTTGCTGGGTGTAATCGCACGTAGCGCTATGACACTTAATTATTTCCTGCTTTTTGCTCTTCTTTATCACTAAAACGTCATTACACTTAGGACATCTTTTATCAATGGGCATATCCCACGAAACAAATGTACATTTTGGAAACTCTGAACACCCATAAAATACTTTCAACTTCTTTGACTTTCTCTCTATAATCTCACCTTCATCACAAAGTGGACATTTAACGCCAAGTTTTTTCAGAATTGGTTTGGTATTCTCACACGTCGGATAATCGGAAC
>DMYC01000142.1:2337-2692 GCA_003482695.1 Clostridiales bacterium UBA8960 | reverse complement strand
GAAAGGTGGTCAATATGAAAACAAAAGAGGCTCTGTTTGGTAAAATCATTTCTTGGCTTACTATTATTGCCATTTCGCTTGGCAAACTGTTCTTAAAAATTTGCATCGTCGTCGTTTTAGGTGCTGCATTCAGTTTCGCAATTCATTACATAAAGGGATATCAACTAGGCTCTACGATGCGAGTCGTCGGAATCGTCATTGCAATGTTAGGTCTTGGTTCTATGACGGGTTCATCAGGCCTTCGCCAAGATTACAACTATAATATGGCGAAAATGAGAGATTCAAAGATGCTCGACAACGAACACAATGGCAACATGGTTTCTGGAAGTTTATCGTTTTTAATTTGGATGGGAAC
>DMYC01000142.1:0-2317 GCA_003482695.1 Clostridiales bacterium UBA8960 | reverse complement strand
TGATCAGGGGGTCGGACCCCCTGATTAAAATGATCAGGGGGTCCGACCCCCTGATCACTCTCCAACCATTTCTATACTTGCGCATACACTTTTTAAAGTTAGTGGAAGCTGTCCCTCTCGCTTTAGCGTGAGTGTGACTTCGCCACCCTGCCCCTCTTTAATGGTTCTTTGCATACCGCCCAATTCTGGCGCAATCAAGTCTCCAACCTCGTTGAGTATTGCTTCACATGTAAGTGAAGTGTTTCCTTTCACAAGTTCAAATGAGAATCGATTTTTTTCGATATGATACTGCTTTATTTTAGTGTTGTTGTATGTGGCAAATCGATACTCTACGTCATCAACGATCAAATTCGCGATGAGGCCTCTAAACGAAAAAAGACCAAATGGAATCGTAGCAATACTGCACATAAAACTACAGTTGTCATTCTCAAAATGATTGGATTGAATCCAGATGTAATCGCTCGGAAAAGATGTGCCCCAGTCTTTTTCGATGTAGCCTCTGCCATCGGCAAAATCCAGAACGATTTCATCATTTATTTGAACCGATCCATGTAGGTTATGGTTCATACTCAAGACGCCATGATTACACTCCATATTGGGAATATATGCGAAATAGCCCATGATATTAGGCGTGAGTGGTGTTGATTGAATGGGTGTTATATCTGAGTAACCAATTTCGCCAGTGATTTTGATGCCTTGTTCGGATTCTTGCTTGAGTGAAACTTTACAGCCTTGCATGGTAAAAACGCTGTCACCTATTGTCACAGAAAATGGGTCATCCTGAGACTTAAAATCATGCATCGGGTATTTAAAATAATACGTTTTTATATCTGGCGATATAAGCACTTGAACAAAGCAATGTTGATCTGAACCATGAGTACTGATCCCTGGTATAAAGGCGATTGTATGGTCGGCATCTTTTGTCACGTGTTTAAAATACCAACCTTCGAAATAATGTTTTTTATTGAGATTGCCTTGAAAAATCTCTGGATTCTTAATTTTTTTAAGTGACATACGCCTCCAATCATACATAAAAAACCTTCTAACAACTGTTTTAAGTATAGCATATTGATTATAACAGGAACACCTTTAACAAGGCTAGTTCTCAGGTTGTTGGTTAACATAATTATAAATAGGTATTATATATTGGGTACACACAAAAATGGTCCATGGAAAAAATATGAATGCGATGACTTCAGGGGCATATGTGGACGCTCGCCTCTGAGATGAGCAAGTAGCGTAACCGATCAAATTGGATCGGTATTTTTTTTTGCATTTGAGCCATTGAAATCACATTTTAAAAGGAGAAAGTTTCATGGAAAATAAAAAGAACCTAACGGTCATTCAAATGAATGACAGCCATGCTTATTTAGAGCTACATCAAGAAATGTTTTGGCAAGCCGAGGGGCTTGTTTATCGTCCTGTTGGCGGGTATGCAAGAATCGCAACTCTGGTTCAGGAAATTCGTGATGAAAATGAAGGTCGTGTGCTGTTTTGCGATAATGGCGATACGTTAAACGGAACCTATCCTGCTGTTAAAACTCAAGGGTATGCCATCGTCCCAGTCTTGAATGCACTGGGAATCGATGCAATGTCATCCCACTGGGAGTTTGCATATGGCCCAAAAGCCTTTAATAAACGCGTTGCCGAACTGAATTTTCCTGTTCTTGCAATAAATATTTACGACAAAGTAACGAACAAACTGGTTTTTCCACCCTATTCGGTAAAGGACATAGGCGGTTTAAAAGTAGGATTAATCGGTATAGCATCCAACATCGTTGATATGACTATGCCACCATTATTTAGCGAAGGCATCCGTTTTACACTTGGCCGAGAAGAGTTGCCAGGCATCATTGAGACCCTACGGTCGACTGAACATGTGGATATCATTATACTCATCTCTCATCTTGGCTTTCCGCAAGATATGAAACTGATGTCTGAAGTAAAAGGCGTAGACCTTTGTTTAAGTGGTCATACTCATAATCGAATGACAAAACCAGCACATCAAGGCAATACGCTTGTTATCCAGTCCGGTTGTCATGGTTCATTTCTCGGTCGAATCGATTTGGAAATCATGGGCGGAAAAATCGTTAACTATGAGCATCAGTTGATTGAGATCGAGTCTAACATCGTCCCCGATCCTGTTGTCAATGTCATCATCGAGCGTGAGCTCGCACCATTTAAAAAGATGCTAAGCACAATAGTCGGTAAGACAGATACAGCACTTAATCGATACACCATGTTAGAATCAACAATGGATAATTTTCTTTTACAGTCCATACTAGAAGCAACAGGTGCTGAACTCGCTTTTTCAAAC
>DMYC01000297.1 GCA_003482695.1 Clostridiales bacterium UBA8960 | reverse complement strand
GTTTCGTGGATGAATACATTGTTACGACGAGCCTCGAATACCTTCAAAAGTTAAACCAAACACTTGAATGGATGAAGCGTCATGTTAAGTTTGAGGATTTTAGAGATTCTATCATTTTAGAACTGGGAACCGGTTATGGGTTTTTCATGCGCCATTTTATTGATGATTTTCCAGAAGACAGCTACTATGTGGCAGTGGATTATAACTTGAACGCACTCACTTGGTTAAAGCGCGTGATCGAAAGAACAAACCCAAAATGCAACGTGATTTATTTATGTGCCCATTTCGATGCATTACACCTAAAGCCAAACGTTGTCGATGTGCTACTTGATATTTCAGGATCCAGCAATTATGCATTTGATTCAGACACATTTCTGCTCGATAAAATGCAAGAATTGGTCAAACCAGGCGCGATGCTTCTGGGTTCCTACATTCTCTTCGAAAAGGTTTCAGCGCGTTCAAAGATTCCGGCTCCAAACCGGTGGCAGTTTAGTGCAGAACTCATAAAAAATCATCTAGCAAAACTTGGCTATGTTAAACTGGATGACATGACGACGGTTTCCGTATCAAAAGGAGGCCCGATGGAAAATTTTTTCACGGAGAGCGAGAAGGTCTTTCAATGGATTTTTTATGGTAAAAAAACGGATTAAAACATGGGTTGACCCCATGTTTTTTTTATTTTCCTCTTTAGCGCGTAAAAAAAAACCGAAAAACAATGGATATTGCCACTAGATGTCGCCCTGACCCAACGGTGTAAACTAAAGAAAAGTTAACCTTGGGAGGTAAATGATGATTTATGATTATGCAAAGCCCATGCCAATGGGGATTAGGGAAAAAACGAACTTTTGGCTTTATATGACCGGTAAAGGGGTCTCTATTTTCGGTTCCTCTATCTACAGTTTTGCGATTGGTCTTTTCGTACTTAAAATGACAGGCTCTGCGCTAAACTACGCCACGACTTTGATGCTCAGCATTATCCCCATGATTCTAATAAGCCCACTGGCAGGTGTTCTAGCGGATCGACTGCCTAAAAAGTGGCTTGTTGTCGGCATGGATGTTGCGAATGGCACGCTATTTTTGCTGCTATATCTGTATTCGGCAGAAAACACGCTTTCTCTTGGCATTATCTACAGCACAACGATACTACTGAATATTTTCACCACGTTCTTTGGTATAGGGATGGAATCGGCGAAGCCAAACCTCGTCACACGAGAGAAGCTCGTCAAACTCAACGCTTCTGGCAAACTCATTGACTCTTCTTCATCTATTCTGGCGCCAATGCTCGGGGGTGTAGTATTCGCCATGTTCAACATCCGTGCGTTCATCCTTATCAACGGCATATCGTTTATCCTATCCGCATTCACAGAATGTTTTATCGATTACGATTTCAATCAATCCAAAACAGACGCCCAGGCACATCAAAAAAGAGATAATAGAAAGGGATTTGTAAGTGAACTCGGCGAAGGGTGGAAGACATTTGTGGGATCAAAGCTCATGATGGATTTGTTTTTCATCTTTGTTTCACTCAATTTTGTTCTTGGATTTTCAGTCAACGTACCTGGACCCTATATAATCAACGCACTTTTAGGCCTCTCTTCCCAAGCGTTTGGACTCATTAATGCGATCTTTCCCATCGGACTGATTATTGGAACACTGACAGTGGAGAGGTTAATGAAACGCGTCGCATATAAAAAGTTGCTCATTGCGATGAATGCATTCATAGCTGTCTTGGCGATGGCTGTGGGAATCCCTTCAATCGACCATGGTCTGCAGCTTTCAAGTGCGATCTATGTTGTCTACTTCAGTGCCCTTTATTTTATGATGGGCGTTGCGATTGCCTATGTCGATGTGCCTTTGATGACCCTGATTCAAGATGAGGTGCCCAGAGAGAAATTGGGACGGGTGCTTAGCATCATCATGTCGCTTGTGAAGATTGTGTTGCCTGTTGCATTGCTCCTGTCCGGCGCATTAATCAGTATGCTCCCGGTACTGGCAATAACGATAATCGGTGGACTCATCTCGCTAACCGTCAGTAGGGCGGTTTCAAAATAACGCAAACAAAAAAATGATCAAGGGGATGGTCCCTTTGTTTTTTGTGCTTTACACATACATTACACAAACCTCATTTCCCTATAACAAAACCATGTTAAATTTATAATGAATTATATAAGACATAAGACCTAGGGGATAATTGTGAAATTTGGAATTCAAGTAAAGCTCGTACTAATGGCACTACTAATAGGCTTTTTTCCAATTGTGTTTTTAAGTACGATCAGTACCAACAAATCGTTTGAAGAAGTCACACACCAAGTCGAGAACAATACACAGTTGTTTGCAAATATGACCAATGATCGAATTGAAACTTACTTCGTAACGAGAGAAGGGGATGCACGTATTCTTGCGGAGTCGAGAATCATCAGAGAGGGCGTCGAAATACTGAATACATTTCAAGCAACTCCAGAAGAAAAGGAAAAAATCCAAACGGACTTCGAGTATTTTTTATCAACAGCATCGATGTATTACAGTTATACCGATATTTTTATTACAAACAAGTACAACGAGGTTATATTTTCACTGAACTATAGTCCACTAGATATCGCTCCTATAGCAGCAGTTGGGGATTACAGTATAAATGCGCTTAATGGAGCTCAAAGTTGGTCAGATTTGTTTAGAAATTCATTTATTGACGATAATATTCTAGTTTTATCCACGCCAATAAGTGGCTATGTGAATAGAATGAACGGGACTATTGGAACAATCAACATCGTGATTAATCAAGGTGCGCTTAATCACATCGTGAAAACGGGCCGTGATAAACTAGGCACTACTGCCGATGTATACCTCATCGATCAAAATGGACTCCTCATGACGAATACATCGCGTGAACCTTACATTGAAAACGGTGCACTTAAGGAAACGATTGAAGCGGATTTTGTGACAGATTTGTCTACTCAGATTCGCTCAAACAATTTAGATTTCAATGAAGTGCGCACCACTCAAAGCTATGATGGCACAAAGACGGTGTCCAATTTATCTATCGTAAGAATTGGCAGTCAAAATGCGGGCATGATTATCG
Organism: Clostridiales bacterium UBA8960; assembly: GCA_003482695.1. Classification (GTDB taxonomy): domain Bacteria; phylum Bacillota; class Clostridia; order Peptostreptococcales; family Acidaminobacteraceae; genus Fusibacter_C. Next base: position 139 of record DMYC01000297.1, on the reverse strand, counting down.
AAGTTGCCGCGGATGAAGTCTTTGGCGGTCAAAAGGCACTTGGAGAGCTTATTATGATCGTGTCGATTATCGTGGTCGTCTTGAGTTTGATCATGGCCTTTGCAACGGCGAAGAGTTTCATTAAACCTATATCAAAGCT
>DMYC01000222.1 GCA_003482695.1 Clostridiales bacterium UBA8960 | reverse complement strand
CTCATTTCAAACTTGCTGTATGGTGGTCAGTACATGCTCATAGGCAACTTGATTGAACAACAATTTTTGGTCGTTAATGACTGGAACTTCGGATCCGCAGTTGCGATGCTTCTCATGTTCTTAATCTTAATCTCGATGGCAGTCATGAACCGCATGGGCGGTGGTGCTCCCGAAGATAAAGGGGTGAACCTATGGTGAATCGATTCATTAAACGCTTTTATACATTGTTGATTTTCGGGTTTCTTTATGCGCCAATTGCCGTTTTAGCGGTCTTTTCATTTAACGACTCAAAGTCGACCGCAAAATGGGAAGGATTCACGCTCGATTGGTATCAAAGTTTGTTTCAGAACAGTTATATCATGAAATCGCTCTATTACACGGTACTTGTAGCTGTGATATCCGCGATCGTATCCACTGTAATTGGAACCTTTGCAGCATTTGGAATATTCTACATGAAATCATGGAAGCAGAGAATCATCTTGAACATCAACTCAATTCCGATACTCAACCCTGACATCGTCACAGGTATTTCGCTCATGACTTTGTTTGTGGCCATCAATATGAGGCTCGGTCTTTTAACCATGATCATCGCGCATGTCACATTCTGTATCCCATATGTGGTGCTATCCGTTTTGCCAAAGCTCAAACAGATGCCTGGAGAAATGTTGGAAGCGGCGCTGGATTTAGGTGCAACACCTTGGTATGCATTTAGAAAAGTGATATTTCCCGAGATAAAAGCGGGTGTAATAACAGGCGGGTTAATTGCATTTACCTTGTCGATCGATGATTTTGTCATCAGTTTTTTCAACACGGGCAATGGCGTTTCAAATCTCTCAATTGCCATTTATTCCATGGCGAGAAGAGGCATCAAGCCTGAGATCAATGCACTTTCGACCTTGATGTTTTTAACGGTGCTCATTTTGCTCATCATCATAAATAAACGCACTAAAATCGAAGAAATTTGAGAAATGAAGGGAGAATCACATGAAAAGAAGCATTATATTTTTAGCTATTGTTACTTTGATCGCGACTTTATTTGTAGGTTGTGCCAAGAAAGATCAAGTTGTTTTGAATGTTTACAATTGGGGCGATTACATCGACGAAGACATATTCAAAATGTTTGAAGAAGAAACGGGCATAAAAATCAATTATGAAACCTATGCGACAAATGAAGAAATGTACACTAAAATCAAGAAGGGTGGCACGAGATATGACATCGCCATTCCATCAGATTATATGATTGAAAAGATGATTAAAGAAGATTTGGTTGAGCCTATTGACTTAAACAAAATTCCGAATTATTCTAATATAGACTCGCGTTTTAAAGGTTTAAATTTTGATCCTCAAAATGCTTATTCTGTGCCGTATTTCTGGGGGACAGTAGGCATCATTTACAACACCAATTTGATTGAAGAAGAAATTGATTCGTGGGACGTTCTATGGGATAGCAAATACAAAGGACAATTTACGATGATCGATTCTCAAAGAGACTCAATTATGGTTGCTTTGAAAAAATTGGGGTATTCTATGAATACTAAAGATTTGGATGAGCTTGAAGCTGCAAAAGAAGCATTGATCGAGCAAAAGCCTTTAGTGCTAGCGTACGTTGGCGATAACGTTAAAGACATGCTAATCAGTGAAGAAACGGCTATGGCAGTTGTTTGGTCTGGAGAGGCGAGTGCTGTCATACAAGAATATGACTACTTTAAATACGCTTTACCAAAAGAAGGGTCCAACATGTGGTTTGATAATATTGTCATTCCTAAAGGTTCAGGAAATATCGAAGCAGCACATGCATTTATCAATTTCTTATGTCGCCCTGACATCGGGTTTATGAATGCTGACTATGTCGGTTATGCAACGTGTAATACAGAGACATTGAAGCTCCTCGATGCAGAACTTTTAGGAACAACATATGCGTATCCAGATGCCTCACTCCTAGAAAACTTTGAAATTTTTAGTGATCCCGGAGTCTTTATTTCTGAATACGACCGTGTGTGGACAGAAATCAAAGCGAAGTAGTTTAGTGATGTCATCAACTTAAAGCCCATGTTCAGTGGGCTTTTTATGGTTCTTTTTGTACAATTGGAGGCGTTAACCTATGATTATCGATGGAAAGATTATTGCTCAAAAGATAAAAGACAAGGCAAGAAATTGTTGTTCGGATTGTTATAGAAAACCGAATGTCGTCGCATTTATGCTTGGGGACAATCCGTCATCTGAAGCATACCTTAGAATGATTGAACGCACTTGTAAAAGTGTGGACTTCGGTTATAGTTTGATACGTCTTGATGTGACGATCAGCGAACAAGAGCTCCTAGAAAAGATAATTGAAAAGAATAATGATGACGAAGTGGATGGCATCTTGGTTCAAATGCCTTTGCCAGAACATATCAGTGAAGAACGTGTCATTATGACGATCGCACCAGAAAAAGATCTTGATGGCTTTCACCCAATGAATGCAGGCCGCTTGTTCAAAGGCGAAAAGGCGACTAGACCTTGCACACCACTCGCTGTTATAACCATTTTTAAAGAGTTGGACATCGATTTGGAAGGCAAGTATATCGTCGTGATCGGGCGCAGCAATATCGTCGGCAAGCCGTTAGCCGTTATGCTGATGCAAAATAATGCAACGGTTACGATTTGTCACTCAAGAACTGTGGATTTGGCAGACCACACCAGAAAAGCGGACATCATCATCGTGGCCGTGGGGATTCCGAACTTCTTGACACGTGACATGGTCAGCGAAAAGGCGATTGTGATCGATGTTGGCATGAATGAAGTCGATGGAAAACTCGTTGGCGATGTTGATTTTGAAAATATCAAAGATGTCGTGCATATGATTACACCTGTACCTGGAGGTGTGGGACCCGTTACGAATGCCGTGTTGTTATTAAACGTTATTGAACACTTTAGAGGGGCTCAAAAGTGAACTTTTTAGGATTTGTTGTGACAATAGGATCTTTGATTGGCGCAGTGGCGATACTCATGAAAGAGAAACAGGACAAACCAATCGATGTATATAAAGATTATGAGGCGATTCTCAACGCCGCTGGCGAATATAAAGATGAGCATGGGGAATATGCAAAAGATATCAGGAAGCTATTGCCTTTTGTTGTGCATGCATCGACGTTAAGTACTAAGCGTTATGCGCTTTCACTTGATGGAAAATTTCTAACTGTGAGCCATCTTCCAGAGGGTGAAGCGAACCGAATCATCAACGAAATTGGTGGCGATTCTTATATCAATGGCAGTTACACGTATTTGACGCTTCAGAGAAGAAATGACCTAAGCAAAGTAAAGCCGATCGCACATTTTTCCATGAAACCGGAGAATAAAATATCTACGACGTCATTTATCACTTATGATACGAACGGGTGTGTAACAGAAGATAATGAAATCCTAGAAAAAAAATGGGAGAACAAGTACGCAACATTTAAAGAGCCGGGCATGTATACGATTCGTTTAAAAATTCGCGACAAGCATAACAACTGGTCCGATTTTTATGAAAAAGAAATTAAGGTCGTTGAAGAAAAAGGGATAAGGGCATTATCTGCATATGATGGCTCCTTTTTCATGCTTTTTAACAACGGAAAAGTGCTTTCTAGGGGAAAAAATGAAAATGGTCAACTGGGCATAGGTTCGTTGAACGCCTACACAGATCTTAAATACAATTCCATGCATGATAGCGTAATGGAAGTCGCTTGTGGTGAGGGTTTTAATGTGTTTCGATTCCACGATGGTTCTATTGGTACGGCAGGTACAAATAGAAATGGAGAACTGGCGACGGGAGACAAGAATGCACAAAAAACGATTACAAGCGTATGGGGATTGCATAATATCAAACAAATCTCTGCCGGTAAAAAATTTGCGGCAGCGCTCGATTATGAAGGAAACGTGTATGTTTGGGGAGACAATTCAGAAGGCCAGTTGATGAGAGAAGATATTCCTGATTCACCAACCCCTTTTAAATTAGAGAAAATCGATGGTGTAAAGCAGATCGCATGTGGTGCCAATTTCGGGCTTGCACTCAAGTATGATGGCACAGTCATGGTATGGGGAGACAATTCAAGTGGACAACTTGCTGTGGGCTATAAAGGGTCACTTAGTGAACCAAGCGTCGCATTATACTCAAATGTAAAAAGCGTTCACGCAGGAGACAAATTTTCATTAGTCGTCACGGAATCTGGTAAAGTTTTTGGATGCGGCAATAATACTTTCGGTCAACTAGGCAGCAAAGGGAAGTCGGAAGTCTATTTCCCTACAGAAGTGATGCGCGTTAAAGAGGTTGAATTGCTGGACGTTAAAGAATCGTTGGTTTTATGTATCCTCAAGACGGGAAAAGCTTTGGTATGGGGAAATTTCAATGGTCCTGGTATGAAACCGATTTTTGATCCAACAGAAATCCCAGGGATTAATTACATTATAAATAGTGCAAATAACGGAAAAAAATGTTTCTTGATGGATGTTAATCATGATTTATATATTGTATCTGATTTAAGCGGACGATACGATAAGAAGAAAATGTATGAAAATTTTAATGATTTCATGGAAAATGATGGCTTAAATGCAAAATAATCATGTATAATGCTAGTATAACCTTGTATTCCGAGATAGGAGGAGACTATGCGCGAACGTCGACGTAGCCACAGAGTTTTATATAATGCAGTTATCAATATTGACGAAGTATATAATCAAGAGCAAGTCATAAAGGGTCAAAGGGAGTTTCCTGTAGAGATTATTGACATCTCTAAAGGTGGAATAGGCTTTATTGCCAAAGAAGTTCTGCCATTGAATTTTTATTTTAACGCCAAGATCGACCTAGGAAATGGTAAGCTTTTTTATAGTGTTTTAAAGATTATGCGCGTTGATGATGTTGAGGGCGGCTACAGATATGGCTGTGAGTTTACAGGACTTGCGGATATTTTATCGATTTACATCGATGAGTTTGAAGAAGAGACTAAGATTTAAAGCTACTGATTTTTCAGTAGCTTTTCTACATTGAATGGAGTTAGAAATGAAGGATTTAAGAAACATGACACAGGCACAATTGATTGAGGCCATGACAAAGATCGGTGAAAAACCATTTAGAGGGAAGCAGGTTTATGAGTGGATTACCAAAGGTGCTTCAGGATTTGAGGAAATGAAAAATATTCCTGCGAATCTCAGAGTGAAACTTGCAGAGCATTATTTTATTGATAATTATAGAATCGTTGAAAAACATGAAGCCCGAGATGGCACGATAAAAGTTTTAGGTGCACTTAAGGACGGCAACTTGATAGAATCCGTATTTATGACATACAAACATGGACACAGCGTGTGCATATCCACTCAAGTGGGTTGTAAAATGAAGTGTTCATTTTGTGCATCCACGATAAATGGAGTCGTTAGGAGTCTTACTGCAGGTGAATATTTAGGTCAAATTTATGCACTTCAAAATTTGACCGGCAAAAGGGTGAACAATGTCGTTTTGATGGGGAGTGGTGAACCACTTGATAATTATGATGAAACTGTAAAGTTCATTAAAATGGCTACGGATCAAGACGGGTTGAATCTTTCGATTAGGAACATCACATTATCAACATGTGGGTTGGCACCAGAAATTCGTAAACTCGCCGACGAAAAATTCGGAATAACGCTTGCAATCTCGCTCCATAACCCATTTGAAAGCGAGCGTTCTGAGATTATGCCGGTCACAAGAAAGTATTCAATAGAAATG
>DMYC01000202.1 GCA_003482695.1 Clostridiales bacterium UBA8960 | reverse complement strand
AAAACTCTGTGTCGATCTCTCACCATCATCGACTCGCTGAAACGTCTGTTTCGGATTACTCTTCTCGTCATCGTCTTTTAACTATTGAGCTGATTATAAGTTTTCTTGTATACACTGTCAATAGTTTTTTTAAAATATTTTAATTTTTCTGATTTATCGATTCGCCATGATGGCTTCGATTGCTTCCACCGTTTTAGGGATATTCTTTGATAACACTTCGTTTCCAGCTTCTGTGATCAGCACGTCATCTTCGATTCGGATACCGATACCTTCCTCTGCGATGTATAGTCCCGGTTCAACAGTCAAAATCATGCCAGGTTTCAATAGCCCGTTTCTGCTGCCTATATCATGTACATCGAGCCCTAAATAGTGGCCGACTCCGTGGTAATAATACTTTGAAAGCTCTGAAGCCTCTTTGATCAGACCGATTTGCAGGAGTTCAGATGTAAGTGTCTCTTGACAGATTCTATTGAGCGCTTCATAAGGCACACCGGGTTTCATCGCACTTATCACAGTTTCCTGCGCTTTTAGCACGATATTGTATATCTCCTTTTGTCTCTCTGTGAATTTGCCGTTCACTGGATAAGTTCTAGAAATATCGGCCGCATACTGCTTAAACTGTGCCCCTAAATCAAGAAGAACCAACTCACCATCCGATACTTTTTTGCTGTTTTCAACGTAGTGAAGGATTACTGCATCTCCACCAGAAGCGGCGATCGTTTCAAAAGAGCACCTTTCTGCGCCATTCATACGCGTCTTGTATGCGAATGTAGCCTCAATTTGATATTCAAACACACCAGGTTTAAGCATCTCTAAAATACCATCAAGTCCCTTGTGCGTGAGATCAATCGCCTTTTGCACAAATGCGATTTCCTCCTCTGATTTAACCACTCTAAGTTCTGATAATATAAAGTGCAAAGACTTAATGGCGACAAATGGGTAGCGCTTTGAAAATTCACCTGCAAACGAGGCTGCAGGGCTATCGTTTTCATCCCAATTCAGTTTTTCAAGATCTAAGAACAAACGCTCCACTTTTCCGTTATAAACGGCTTTTCCCACATGCGAAATCGCCGATTCGATATACTGAACATCCAAAATGCCGGACACCTCAGTGGCCGCTTCCCTCGTCAATTTTCTACCGACCCATTTTTCAACATCATAGTCAGGTTTTTCGATGAAAAGTGTGCTTTCAAGGCCTTTATCTGTCTTAAGCATAACCAAAATAAAATGTTCTTCTGTACACCCTGTGAAATAGTAAAAATTCTTGTTAGGCAAAAATGAGTAATGGGCATCAGCAGTGCTCTTTGGTGCTTTTCCTGAAAAAAGGATGGCCATGTCGCCAACCTCAAGAAAACTTTCAAGAGCGGATCGATGTGCTTCAAATAGAGATTTCATGTCTTATCCTCCGAATATTTGATCGTGTCTCACTACTCTATTTTAGCATAATATGTTAGAATAAAGGATGGAATTTTAAATAAACGTGAAGGTGAAAATAAATGCATTTATTAACGGTTGAAGCACTAACAAAAAGTTACAGCATGACCAAATTATTTGATCAAATCCATTTTTCCATCGATTCAAGCGACAAAATCGGTCTGATCGGCATAAATGGAACCGGTAAATCCACATTGCTGAAAATCATCGTCGGAAAAGAACAACCAGATCATGGTCAAATCATGTCCATAAAAAACATTAAAATCAACTATCTCGAACAAGAGCAGAACTTTATCGGCACACAAACCGTTCTTGAGCAGATTTTCAGCACAAGTTCCGAATCGATGACGATTATAAGAGATTACGAAAAAGCATCACACGATTTAGAGCTTAACCCACTTGATGCCTCACTTCAATCTAAATTCAATAGATTGTCTGAGGAGATGACTGCGAAACAGCTATTCGATTTGGAATATCAGATAAAAGGGATTCTAAATGCGTTGGGAATCGACAACTTAGATGCAACTGTGGATACGTTGTCAGGTGGACAGAAAAAACGCTTGGCACTAGCAGAAGCCCTTGTTTCTCCATGTGATTTGCTCGTTCTAGATGAACCGACCAACCATTTGGACAGCAAAACGATCATTTGGCTTGAAGAGTATCTCAAAATGCGTCAAGGTGCGCTTTTAATGATTACACATGACCGGTATTTTCTCGATCGAATCGTCAATAAAACGATTGAACTTACGCGCGGAAAACTCTTTGAGTATACTGGTAACTACGAGTATTATATCGAAAAGAAAAGTGAGCGACTCGCACTTGAGTCGAGCATGCAGCAAAAGAGACAAAATCTCTACAAACGCGAGTTGGCATGGATGAGAGCAGGTGTTCAAGCGAGAGGGACTAAAGCCAAATCGCGCATTCAGCGGTTCAAACTACTTGAAGATCAAATAAAAACAGAGTCAGATGGAGAGATAGAGATTGAGGTGGGGTATCGTAGACTTGGCAATAAAGTCATTGAACTTAAAAAACTCGGTATGTCATTTGTAGACAAACGCCTATTTCACGATTTCGAATATTTTTTCACTGGAGATGACCGCATCGGTATCGTCGGCGACAATGGCGTCGGAAAATCGACTTTGATGAATCTGATTTCTGGGCATTTGACACCGACAGAAGGGGTCATCGATATTGGATCAACCGTTAAATTTGGTTATTTCACCCAAGATTTTGACGGTTTTGACAACCTAGATCAAAGAGCCATAGATTACATCAAGGAAATCGCCGAATATGTCCAAACGCCTAGCGGCTATAAAATTAGTGCCTCTGAGCTCATGGAAACGTTTTTATTCACCTCTGAGCTGCAGTGGACGCCGATTGGCAAGCTGTCCGGTGGAGAAAAGAGAAGGTTGCAATTGCTAAGCGTTTTAATTGATTCACCTAATGTCCTGCTACTTGATGAACCCACGAACAATTTGGATTTGGACACATTGAAGGTCTTTGAAAGTTACCTGGACGCTTTTAAAGGCGTTATCATCTGCGTCTCACACGACCGTTATTTCTTAGATCGCATCTGCGACAAACTGTTCGCATTTGAGGAGGGTGTCATCGTGCAAAAAATCATTTCCTACAGCGAATACCTGGAAGAAATGATGCAAAGTCCGCTCAAATCCGAAAAGAAGATCGAACGTGAGCCATATGTAAAACAAACACCAAAACTAAAAAAAGAAAAACTGACTTTCAAGGAGATCAAAGCCCTTGAAATGCTCCCAGAGGAAATCTCACAGCTCTCAGAAGCGCTTGACAAAATCGAACAATCATTTGCTGAATACGCCACTGATTTTTCAAAACTCACCGAACTGGGCGAAAAAAAAGAGTCCCTTGAAATGGCACTCCTTGAAAAAATGGAATTGCTGGAATTGTTACAGGAAAAAGCGGCTGGTTTACTTGAATAACTTCAATACAAATGTTTTAGGAATGCCCTTATCAAAGACATCGCTGGATAAATTCGGTTCTTCGATTAGGGCGTTTACTTTAAACCCACAACGTGTTGCTTCTGTGACGATTTCACCCAAAGTCCAGTTTCTCAGATAAACACGTGCAACATCAGACTCGCCCGCATATTTACTGTATGACACATTTTTTTCGATCAAATCTTTTGAAAAGTAATCACCATCGATCTTGTGCTTTCTAACCTTTGCAGTTGTGCCTCTTGACGAGATGAGCTTTGTGCTGATGGGATGAAAATCTCTAATGATGAATTCTCCACCGTCCATTAGGGCGGTGTAGACGGTGTTATAAAAGTGCGATAAATCGGTAAAATAATGAAGTATGCCCATTTCTGCGAAAGCGAGATCAAAATCTCCCTTTCCCTGGAATGCCAGAACGTCCATGCATTTATAGTCGATCGATACACCCGCAGCCTCAGCCAATTGCATCGCATACATTTGATTCGACTCTGAAAAGTCGACGATTGTGACGTTTGCACCGAGTAAAGATAGTGCGACTGCCTTGTTTCCATTGGAACCCATTATATTCAAAATTTTTTTTCCAGACACATCACAAAAATGCGTTCGTAAAGGCCCTAAAATTGTGTACGGGTCTTTTTTTATCTTCTCCGCGTAGACTGTTGGCGTTCCAAAACGCTCGATCCATGCATCTAGGTGTTCTTCATCCCAAGCTGCTTTGTTCACATCATTCGACATATCGGTATCCTTTCCTGCGTCTTCATCTATTTTGATATTATATAGAATTCAAAGGCGTTATGCTAGAGTTTTATTGACTAGTCACGGCATATGATGTAAAATTTATTGGACTGTTTTTTTAGAGAACGCTTTAAAATTCGCATGTACCGGAATTTTATTATTTAATAAGAAGGATGTAATTATGAATCAAGAAATCTTGAACGAAGTTAAAAAACGTCGTACATTCGCGATCATTTCCCACCCTGATGCGGGTAAAACGACTTTGACAGAAAAGTTATTGCTCTATGGAGGTGCCATTCGAGAAGCCGGCACTGTTAAATCTAGAAAGTCACAAAAGCACGCTGTTTCTGACTGGATGGAAATCGAAAAGCAGAGAGGCATCTCTGTCACATCAAGTGTTCTGCAGTTCAATTATGCGGATCATTGTGTCAACATACTCGACACACCTGGTCATCAGGATTTTAGTGAGGACACTTATAGAACGCTCATGGCAGCTGACAGCGCTGTCATGGTAGTCGATTCTTCAAAAGGTGTTGAAAGTCAGACGAAAAAACTCTTTAAAGTTTGTAAAATGCGGGGGATTCCGATTTTTACCTTCATCAATAAAATGGACCGACAAGGTAGAGACCCATTTGAATTGCTTGAAGATATCGAAAATAGTTTAGGCATCCGATCATTTCCTATGAACTGGCCGATTGGATCCGATAAACATTTTAAAGGCGTTTACAACCGTGAAAAAAAGCAAATCGAATTGTTTGACGACAGCAATCACGGTCAAAAAATGGCGGGTGTTGAGTCTGGGAATTTGAACGACCCTAAATTCGACCAGCTTCTTGGTCGCGATTTGCGTGAAAAACTGCTTGAAGACCTTGAACTGCTCGATCATGCAGGAGATGCCTTTAACCTTGATAAAATTCTTAGCGGTGAACTAACCCCTGTGTTCTTTGGTTCAGCGCTCACGAATTTCGGTGTAGAACCTTTTTTAAGGTCATTTCTTGAATTGACGCCACCACCGGAAGCAAGAATGAGCGACATCGGTTTGGTTGAGCCTGAGTCTGAAAATTTCTCCGGTTTTATCTTTAAGATCCAGGCCAATATGAATCCGACCCATCGAGACAGAATCGCTTTTCTAAGAATCTGTTCAGGTAAATTTACAAAAGGCATGCAAGTGACACATGTTCAAGAGAATAAGAAAATCAGATTGGCACAACCTCAACAATTCATGGCACAGGACCGAGTTGTCGTCGAGACCGCTTATCCTGGCGACATCATCGGGCTTCACGACCCTGGTATTTTTAGAATCGGCGATACACTTTGTGAAGACGGTTCAAACCTTAAGTATGAAGGAATTCCAGTCTTTGCACCTGAACATTTCGCAAAGGTGTACACTAAAAATTCTCTTAAAAGAAAACAGTTTATCAAGGGAATTGAACATCTGTCAGAAGAGGGAAGCATTCAAGTCTATCGCAGACCCAACATCGGACTTGAAGAGCTGATCGTCGGTGTAGTAGGCGTACTCCAATTCGAAGTGCTCGAATACCGTCTAAAAAACGAGTATGGCGTGGATGTCATCATCGAATCATTGCCGTATCGCTATGTCAGATGGATTAAAACGGATCATTTCGACCGTAGCAACTTCTCCATGACCATGGATACGATGCTCGTTCAAGATGAAGACGACAATCCTGTGCTGATCTTCCAAAACGATTGGTCCATAAGGCAGATTGAAGAACGTAATAAAACGATCAAACTTGAAGAGATTTCTTTGAGAAAATAATAAAAGACTTTGACGGCATTATATCACCCGTCAAAGTCTTTTTGTTATTTCGTCTTAACCATTTTAAGGCCAAACAAGCTTGCCAATAGTCCAAGCACAATCGCCAGAATCAATATAATCAAACTTACACTGGTCATGATGGCCGTTCCGTCCACAGAAGGTAAAAACGGAAAAATGCCTGCTGCAAAAGTGGCAAACTGATATCCGAATGCATAAAAAATCAGTGCAGCGATTACCCCTGATGTCATGGTAATCAGACCACCCTCTATAAAAAAAGGCATGTGGATAAATCGGTCAGGTGCACCTAAGAGCTGCAATGTATTGATTTGATCTCTGTGATTGTGAACACCTTCTCTAATGATGTGTGACGTGATGATAAACGTCGATACACCTACGGCAAAGACCATTACGAACCCAAGCACACCGATGATAGTGGCGATTCGCCCAATCTGTTCAAGCACGGATCGGTTGTCCCTGATATAATCAAGCTGGTTATTCTCCCCCAACTTAAGTAAAATCGCGTCCAGTTCTTCAATTTCTATATTGATCTCAAAATAGGTTTCAAAAGGGTTTTCGTCAAACTGACTGAGAATTCTAGCTTCTTGACCTAAAATGTTTGACATGCGCTCATAAGCCTCTTCAGCGCTTACTAGTGTCACT
>DMYC01000318.1:2225-13054 GCA_003482695.1 Clostridiales bacterium UBA8960 | reverse complement strand
CTTTTTTCATCGCTTTAATTTGAGCCGCACCACCAACACGCGAAACAGAAATACCGGCGTTTACCGCTGGTCTCTGTCCTGAGAAAAAGAGCTCGGACTCAAGGTAAATTTGACCGTCTGTAATCGAAATTACATTGGTAGGGATATATGCAGATACGTCACCTGCTTGTGTTTCGATAACAGGTAGCGCTGTTATAGAACCACCACCCAATTTATCAGAAAGCTTAGCAGCACGCTCAAGAAGTCTACTGTGTAAGTAGAATACGTCTCCAGGGAATGCTTCACGTCCTGGCGGTCTTCTGAGAAGCAACGACATCGCACGGTATGCAACCGCATGTTTGGAAAGGTCATCGTAAATGATCAAGACGTGCTTGCCATTGTACATGAGCTCTTCAGCAATCGTAACACCTGCATAAGGCGCAATATATTGAAGAGGTGCTGGATCTGAAGCGGTTGCCGATACGACGCAAGTATAATCCATAGCGCCATTATCTTCAAGCTGCTTCACGATTTGAGCAACCGTTGAATTCTTTTGTCCAATTGCAACATAAATACAGAAAACGTCTGTATGCTTTTGGTTGATGATCGTGTCAATGGCGATTGCCGTTTTACCCGTTTGTCTATCGCCTATGATAAGCTCACGTTGTCCTCTTCCGATCGGAATCATGGAGTCGATTGCTTTAATCCCTGTTTGCAGCGGTTGATGAACCGATTTTCTATCGATTACACCTGAAGCTCTCGCTTCGATTGGTCTATGCTTTGTTGCAGGGATTGGGCCTTTGCCATCAAGCGGTTGTCCAAGCGAGTTGATGACGCGGCCAAACATGGCTTCGCCAACAGGCACTTCAACGACACGTTCTGTTCTTTTTACGAGATCGCCTTCTTTTATCTTATCATCTGAGCCGAATAGAACAACACCAACACTGTCCTCTTCCAAGTTGAGTACCATGCCATAAACTTCATACGGGAATTCGAGTAGTTCACCCGACATACAGTTTTGAAGCCCGTGTACTCTTGCGATACCATCGCCAACTTGAAGGACAGTACCAGTATCCTCTACTTGAAGCTTAGACTCATATTTCTTAATCTGTGCTTTTATCACAGAACTAATTTCTTCTGGTCTTAGATTCATGTCTAACACACTCCTACTTAAATAATTATTTGAGTTAAACCTTCGAGCATACCTTGTAGCTTAAATTTGACTGAACCATCGATGATTCGATCGCCAAGCTTAATCACTAAACCACCCAGCAACTCAGGATTGATGAATGTGACGATTTCAACTTTTTTACCTGTCATCGCCTTAAGTTTATCAGTCAAATGTTCAAGCTGATCTTCAGTGAGTGGAATCACCGATTCCACTGTGGCTTTGACCACGCCGTGATGAACATTTACGCGCTCGTCAAAATCCCTTTTGATATCAAGTATGTCAGTCCCTCTATTCTTGTCGATGATAATTTTCAAGAAATTGAGAAGTGTTTGAGAAACTTGGTTGCCAAATGTCTCTTGTAACACCGCTTTCTTCTCTGCGATGTTAATTTTTGGGGTCTTTATGATTTCAAAGAAATCAGGGTGTGCTTTTAGCGCTGCACCGACGAATTCAAATTCCTGCTGGAGCTCTATTAAGCGACCTTCCTCTATCGCGACATCGAAAATCGCCTCTGAATAGGTTTTGCTTACTAATTCTGCCATTGAGTCTCACCTACTTCACTAATGAACTTATTGATAAGTTCCTTGTGATCTGCTTCATTAAGGTCTTTTTCAACCACTTTTGAAGCTGCAAGTATCGTAAGCTCAGAAATCTGACCTTTTAACTCATTAACCGCCTTAACTCTCTCTCTTTCAAGCTCTCTGTGTGCTTTGAGCTTCATGGCATCCACTTCGGACTCTGCCGTTTTAACGATTTCAAATGCTCTGTTTTCAGCGCGCTGAGTGAATTTCTTTACGATTTCCTTGCCTTCGTCATCTGCCGATGCAAGTTTCGCTTCGTAAGTTGCTTTAAGTGCCTGCGCCTGTTCATCCAATATTTTTGCGTCTTGGATTTGCTTTTTGATATCATCTTCACGTTTTTTCATAAAGGTCGTAATGGGACCAAATAGAAAATGCTTGAGAATTAAAAACAGTATGAGTGTATTGGCCAGCTGGAATAAGAACGTCCAGTTAAGTTCCACAAGCCCAAATCTAAGGCTTGCAGTTACCATATCCATACTCATGTAATACCTCCTGAATTTTCCTATTATCGATTAGAGCATTCCGATCAATGGGTTAGCGAATAATAAAATAAGTGCGATAACGAGACCGTAGATACCTGTTGTCTCTGCTACAGCGGCACCAAGAAGCATTGTTCTAACGATATCACCTTGTGATTCAGGTTGTCTACCAACTGCTTCAGCACCTTTACCAGCAGCATAACCTTGTCCGATACCAGGTCCAATACCTGCGATCATCGCAAGACCTGCACCGATTGCTGAGCATGCAAGAATTAGAGCTTTTCCTGTAATTAACGTTTCCATAAATAAGATCCTCCCTTAATTTTGAATATTAACGACGATTCGATTATAACCCTAATAATGGGTTTGCAAATAATAATACAAGTGCGATAACGAGTGCATATATACCCGTTGTTTGAGCAACTGCTTGACCAACAAGCATTGTTCTAACGATTTGAGACTGCAATTTTGGTCTCTTTCCCGTTGCTTCAGTGCCTTTGCCTGCCGCGTACCCTTGTCCGATACCCGGTCCGATACCTGCGATCATCGCAAGTCCAGCACCAATCCCAGAAGCCATTATGATAAGTGCATTGCCTTCGAGATTGACTAAAGGATTACCAAAAAGCATAATCAGTGCCACAACAAGTGCCAAGATTCCCGATGTTTCGGCTACTGCCGCACCAAGTAACATGACGATCGTCGTTTCTCTGCTCGCTTTTGGATTTCTAGATACCGCTTCTGCGCCTTTTCCCGCGGCATAACCTTGACCAACACCTGGTCCGATTCCCGCGATCATCGCAAATCCAGCGCCTAACGCTGAAGCTGCCAGAACAATAGCTTTAGGTTCAAAACTCATCAGCCAATTTAAGAAATTGACGATAAAATTGCTATTTTCCATGAGTTCACCCCTTTAAGTCGTATCTTATTCCATTGCGCCTGAAATAAATACCATTGTTAACATTGTAAAGATAAATGACTGTAACAAGCCTGCAAATAAATCAAAGTAGATATGAAGAATAGCAGGTACACCCGTTTGAAATAATGGAACTGTCAAACCAAGAAGCATTTCTGTAAAACCGCCAAGTGCGCCATAGAGTAGCGACATGATGATTACACCAGCCACTATGTTTCCAAATAGACGGAAACCAAGTGAAACTGGATTCGCAAGCTCTCCTATGATATTGAGCGGCAACAAGAATGGCATCGGCTGCAAAAATCCTTTCGAATAGTTGCCAAGGCCTTTGCTCTTCAACCCGAAAAACTGTGTCAAAACGAAAGTTGTAATCGAGAGACACATCGTCGTATTGAGGTCTGCAGTAGGCGGTCTGAAGCCAAACAATCCTGCGACGTTGGATAACCCGATAAAGATGAGTAATGTTCCAACATAAGGTGCGAACGATGTGTTATGTTCGCCCATGTTTTGCTTCGTCAAGCCATTGATGACTTTGACGAGTTCTTCAACGAAAAGTTGAAGGCCTTTGGGTTCTCTTTTGAGATTGCGCGTCGCCACTAATGAAAAAATCAACAGCAGTCCCATTATGAACCAAGTTACGGTCACGGTTTCGGAGACAGGTATGTCACCAATGTAAAACACTATGCGTGGTCCAAAACCTTCACTGCCCACTAGATTCATCCTCCTTTCTTCTAAAAATATTTCTGAAGTAGTTCTTATCTCCAAGCAAATTGGTTACAAGGATGATAATTTTGATGATTATAAGGCCCAAGATTGTTCCTAATACATTTATATAAGGTGCGACAATAGAGACGTAAAGTACGACTGCCGTCACGATATACCTAATAAAATACTTCACCACTGTAAAGGTCTGTGCCTTCTCTGGTGGCATAGCCACCGCTCTAGTCAACGTATTGGCGAGCTCTATAAAATTCAGAAGGCTGATTGCCGATCCGAAGATTAGACCCATAATAAAAGGCATCGGTGCTTTAAGCGCTAAAAAACTGATGCCGATCGCAAACAAATCAAAGATGATCATTATTTTTACGATTCGCGTTTGTGTCTGTTTTATGGTCTTCATCTTTACCACCTTAGTTTACTCATGTTTATAATTATACCACTTATGTTACACTTTGTTAATTATTTATTTTGCAGAAAACGTGGAATTTTCAGGCGATTTTTTCTATATTTATGCGGCCATAATTTTTTGTATGCCTCAGTAATCCTAATCATTCTTTGTTTTTTTTTGAATCTCTTCTTGTTCCTTCGTATATTTATTCACATAGGTGGATGGCGATTCGCCCTTTTGATACTCCCGACTCTTTTGCATCGACAGAACATAGAGGTTCCTAAACGAGGAACCTACACCGAGCAATACAAAAATAATAAGGAATATGCCACTTGTCCCAAAAAAACGATCCAAAAAAGCGCCAAACAGAACCCCGCCAAAAATCGGGACAAGCATCATGATTCCCACCTGGGAAATGAGTGCCAAATTCTGTAATATGCTTTTATTGGACTTTTTCCAAGTTGACATATTCCCACCTCAAAGTTGTTTGAATATATGAAAAATACCACTAATTATATCACATTTTAACAATGTTTATAAAGCCCTAATCATCAATTAATTCTTTTTCCAAGATTTAATCGCTTCAACGATGCGCCCGCATGCTTTTCCATCCCCGTAAGGGTTGATGGCTTCCGACATGCTCGAATAAAGTTTTGCATCTGTCAGCAAACTTGATGTGATGTCGTATATCGCCCCGAAGTCGACGCCCGCGATGGCAACTGTGCCAGCTGCAACAGCTTCGGGCCTTTCCGTTTCCGTTCTCAAAACGACTACCGGTTTACCGAGTGCAGGCGCTTCTTCCTGTATGCCACCAGAATCCGTTAAGATAAGGGTGCTTCGTCCGATTAAATTTGCAAACGCTTCGTATTCAAGGGGTTCGATCATATGGATTCTTTCGTGCATCGACAAGTGTCTGTCGGCGATCTGTCTCACAGCAGGATTCATGTGAATCGGAAAAATCACTAAAACATCCTCAAAATCATCGACGATTTTTCGGATTGCGCCAAAAATGTTTTCCATGGGCTCACCCAGATTTTCTCTTCTGTGAGCCGTAACGAGAATCACTTTCTTCTTATTATAGTCAATCTGATTCAACACATCATTTTCAAACACATAATCTTGCCTCATCACCATCATCAAAGCATCTATTACAGTGTTTCCCGTCTTAACAATCGCTTTTGAATCGACGCCTTCTTTTATCAGGTTCTCGACATTGCCCTCTGTTGCAGCAAAGTGAATTTCAGCGAGTCTAGTCGTCAGCATGCGGTTCATCTCTTCTGGATATGGGCTATACGTGTTGCCACTTCTAAGGCCCGCTTCCACATGTCCCACTGGAATTTGCTGATAAAATGCCGCAAGTGCGCCAGAAAGCGTCGTCGTCGTATCTCCATGAACGAGCACAAGATCCGGTTTTTCGGCTTTTAGCACGTCTTCCACACTTAACAGCACGCGAGATGTAATCTCACTTAACGTTTGACCCGTTTTCATGATGTTCAAATCATGATCTGGGGTAATTTTAAACACCGTCAGCACTTGATCGAGCATTTGTCTGTGTTGTGCGGTCACACAGACGACGGATTCTATTTCAGAATCTGCTTCTAAGGCTTTGACAAGTGGTGCCATTTTGATTGCTTCAGGTCTTGTGCCAAACAAAGTCATAACTTTAATCATAATAACCTCCAAAAAAAGCCTTCGTTTACGAAGGCTCTTTCATTTATTCTAAATTGTCTTTTTTCTGAATCAACAAAGAACGGTTAACCGGTATAAAGACAACCACCCCGACAAGCACAAGTAAAACGAGTGCATGTATCCAGTTCTGTTTGAGTAGTGCTATTGCACCTGCACCCAGCAAAGCGCTGATCAGGTACATCGAAAGGACTGTTTTTTTATGCCCAAAGCCGATGGACATCAGGCGATGATGAAGATGCCCTTTATCCGCTTCCATGATTGGTCTTTTATTGATAAGCCGTCTTAAAATCGCAAATGCCGTATCGAAAATCGGTACACCAAGCGCCAATATTGGCACAACGACTGTAATCGCTGTTGCACCTTTGAGTGCGCCTTCGACCGAAATGGCCGCTAAGACCAGACCTAAAAAGAGTGCGCCTGCATCGCCCATGAAAATTTTCGCCGGATTGAAATTGTAAGGCAAAAATCCAATTGAACTTCCTGCAAGAATAAGTGTAATAAGCGCTGCGTCATATCGATAATTGATGATGGCGATGTAACTCAGTGTCACTGCTGCAATCGCAGAAATACCGGCTGCCAAACCATCAAGGCCATCGATTAGGTTCACCGTATTTGTCACACCCACGATCCATATCACCGAGATCGGAAGCGCAAAATTGGCTAAATAAATATAACCAGAATCACCGAAGAAGTCTGAAAAATAGTTGATTTCAAAACCGGATTTCACAAGTATAACAGCAGCAATAATCTGCATCAACAGTTTGCTCTTCGCACCAAGGGGTTTGACATCATCTATCATTCCTGTCACCAATACGACGATTGAAGCGATGAACAGCCCGATTAATTTACCCGTCGCGATATTTGAAAATAAGAACATGCTGACAAAGAATCCGGTAAATATGGCGATACCACCCCATAAAGGCATGGGCTTTTTGTGCATGCGCCTGTCGTCTTTAGGCACATCAATCGCTCCAAATCTATGCGCGATTCGGATGACAAGTGGTGTCATTATGAAGCTGATCAAACCTGCAATAATTGCTGGTATATACATGTGTACACCTCAATATCTATTTTGTTCCAAATAAACGGTCTCCAGCGTCGCCAAGTCCAGGCACGATATACGCGTGATCGTTGAGTTTTTCATCTATTGCCGCGATGTAGATGTCCACATCAGGATGAGCCTTTTGAACAGCGGAAACGCCTTCTGGACAACCGATCAAGCAAACGAACTTGATGCTTGTTGCGCCACGGTCTTTAAGAAACTGAATCGCAGCACTTGCTGAACCTCCAGTTGCGAGCATCGGGTCAACCACGATTAAATCTCTCTCGTTGATATCTGTAGGAAGTTTACAGTAATACTCCACTGGTTCAAGTGTTTCAGGGTCTCTATATAAACCTACGTGACCAACTTTCGCGGCCGGTAAAAGGTTAAGGAAACCGTCAACCATGCCGAGGCCTGCTCTGAGTATCGGAATAATGCCGAGTTTTCTACCAGCAAGCATCTTAGTTTTCGCCATACAGATCGGCGTTTCGATTTCCACTTCTTCAAGTGGCAAATCTCTAGTCACTTCGTAAGCCAAAAGCATAGAGACTTCTTTTACGAGTTCTCTAAATTCCTTTGCACCTGTATCCTTATCCCTGATTAGGCTCAACTTGTGTTGTATAAGTGGGTGATTCATTTCAAATACTTTGCTCATCTCGCTCTCCTTATAAGTTATTTAATTCAATCATCTTGATTTTGTCTACACGTCCTGCATGACGACCGCCTTCAAAAGTCGCATCGAAAAACGAATCGACTATCTTGAGTGCCAGACCTTCTCCAACCACGCGCTCGCCCAAAGCGAGGATGTTTGCGTTGTTGTGCTTTCTCGCCATCTCCGCGCTAAACGTATCACTTACCGGTGCTGCGATGATGCCTTTTACTTTATTAGCTGCTATAGAAATACCGAGCCCTGTCCCGCAAACCAGTACACCTAGTTCGCAATCCCCTGATGTGATGGCGCTGGCGACTTTGAGTGCATAATCCGGGTAATCCACAGAATCCTTGTTCTCACAGCCGAAATCCACTACCTCATAGCCTCTCTCGATCAAATGTGCCTTAATGGCAAGTCTTAGATTGAATCCGCCATGGTCCGAGCCCACTGCTATTCTCATTAGCAACCTCCTTAATTTAGTTAAATTTCCCTATCCATTATAAATTTTTAAACCGTAAAAATCAAATTAAATTCTCGTTACTTTACCATCTGAAGCCTTTTTAAGTCGATTCATAATCGCCCTTCCCAGCCCTATTTCTTCTACACCACGCACCATTACTTGATCACAACGTCGCTCATCAAATTTCCTAAGCCGATCAAATAAAACTTTGCCGTACTCTTGCCAATCCTTTGCGGAGCCAACCGTTAAAATCTCGATTTTCTCAGCCTCAGCGGGGTGATGGGCAAACAATTTCGTCAGTACTTCAGCATCCTCAACAAACGTCATGATGCCCACTTTTTTTTCTTGACCCACTACGATGGCTAACGCCGTTTCATAAAATGTCTTGATCACATCCGTTGTTGTGCCAATATAAACGCGTACATCCGCTTCCGGTGCATAGTGCTTGTATTTCATTCCAGGCGATTTTGCCGAGCCTGAATCATCGATCGAATCACCAATAATGGCTTCGTCTATCTCACAGCGTCCAACCAAATCGATGATTTGTTCCACTGTAATCTTACCTGGTCTAAGCACGACAGGATAAGGCCCTGTCACATCGAGAACCGTGGATTCAAGACCAACTTCTGTATCTCCGCCCTCTACAATACAATCCACTCTGCCATCTAAATCTTCGACGACATAACGGCTTGAAGTAGGACTCGGTCTTCCAGAAATATTGGCCGAAGGCGCAGCGATCGGTTTTCCCGATAATTCGATTAGCAGAAGCGCAAGTCTATGGCTTGGCATTCTAACCGCTATCGTGTCCAAACCGCCAGAAACTTTACTTGAAATTTCCGGTCTTTTTTTGAACACAAACGTGATGGGTCCTGGCCAAAGTGCGTCCATCAAAATGCGTGCATAAGGCATCACTTCCTCGGCAAGCATCTCCAGCATATCGACACTTGCAATGTGTACGATCAATGGATTGTCAGATGGTCTCCCTTTAGCCTCATAAATCTGCGAAATGGCATGATCATCAAGTGCATTTGCACCTAGGCCATACACGGTTTCAGTCGGAAAAGCCACTGTACCATTTTCACTTAAAAAACGGGCTGGTCGTTCCAAAAGTTTAACCAACGCCACTTCGTCATCGTAATGACCTTTTTCAATTTTCACGATTAATGTATTTTTTTTCATGTCAACCTCAAAACGTTTCATAATAAAAGCTCGAATAACAGAATACCTGTCCATTTCGAGCTTTGTGTCTCAATTCATATGCGTCAAGTGGTCTCCCTCACCAATGTCTCACGATTAAATGACCATTTTAAAAGAGAAGGCGTTATAAGTGTTGTAACAAGTACCATTAAAATGGTAGCCGCCATATGCGCTTCAGTCAATATCGACATTCTAAGGCCTAAGCTTGCAACGATGATCGCCACCTCAGCCCTGGGCACCATTCCGATACCGATTTGTAGTGAATGCACTGAACTAAAGCCAGATACACGCGCACCAAGTCCACAACCGACGACTTTGCCGATTGAACCGAATATGATAAGCAGAGAGCCGATACCTACTGCGTTAAGTGCAGCCATTAAATCAATATCAAGACCAATTGAAATGAAAAATACCGGTGTAAATAAAATTTCGGATAATCGATTGATTTCATGCGACACGCGATGCTTATGGCTCGTCATAGAAAATATGACACCTGCAAAATATGCGCCTGTAATCGCTGCTACGCCAAACTCTTCAGAAACAAACGCAAGGGCGAAACATATAATAAGTGCAGATATAATCACTTTTTCATTTATATCATATTTTTTTTCAAAAAACTTAATCACTTTTAATGCGATGAATCCGACCACACAGATAATCGCAAACAGCGCGACCACTTCAAGCAAAACCATTTGCACAGAACTTGACATCCCTGGTCTAACAATGCCGATCAAAAGGGTCAATAGTATGATGCCCACGACGTCATCTATGATAGCGGCGCCCATAATCATGACACCCTGCTTCGATTTTAAACGGTTGATTTCTCTTAAAGTCTGAACAGATATACTGACAGATGTCGCAGTCGTGACGATTCCCAAGAATATGGCCGAAGCCGCATCCTGATTAGGAAATATGAGCATAATGCTGATGAACACGAGACCAGCAGGTAAGATGACGCCACCTGTCGCGATGAGCGATGACGACTTGATCGATCTGACCAACTCTTCAACGTCCGTTTCAAGTCCTGCGACGAACATCAGTAAAACGACGCCTATCTGAGCAAAGATTTCTATCATCTCTGTTTTTTGTAATAAGCCGATGCCGAGAATCACGCCTGCTATGATCTGTCCTAAAACAGCAGGTTGTTTAAGTTTCACACTAATATAGCCAGCTCCATGTGCAACTGCAAGGATCAGTGCGAGTTGAATTAGAAAATGATGATTCGTTTCCATAATAAGCCCCCAAGTAGTGACAAGCTTTCAAATGAGTCACCACTGAATCAGTATACCCCTCTAATTTATAAAGTCAAGAGGGTTTATACTTCATCAAGCGCTTTTAACGCTTCTGTTTGGAAGAATGTTGAAAGCTCCTCGATCATGTCGTCGATTTCGCCTTCCATATAACTATCGAGTTTGTAAATCGTAATCGGCACTCTATGATCGGTGATTCGAGCTTGTGGAAAATTGTAAGTTCTGATTTTAGCGCTTCTATCACCCGTACCCACTTGACTACGTCTTTGTTCTGCGATTTCTTCATTTTGTTTGTTTAATTCGATTTC
>DMYC01000318.1:0-2216 GCA_003482695.1 Clostridiales bacterium UBA8960 | reverse complement strand
CCATCTTGGCATGACACGACAAGCCCACTTGGAATATGAGTAATTCTAACAGCCGAATCGGTGGTGTTGACACTTTGTCCACCGTTTCCAGATGATCTGAACACATCTATTCTCAAGTCGTTTTGCTTTATATCAATTTCCACATCGTCAACTTCAGGAAGTACAGCCACAGTCGCTGTGGAAGTATGAATTCTACCACCTGATTCGGTCTGTGGAATCCTTTGAACGCGATGGGTACCGCTTTCATACTTAAGCTTTGAGTAAGCGCCATTTCCCTTGATGAGCACAGAAGCCTCTTTTATGCCTCCAACGCCTGTCTCACTCGTGTTGAGGAGTTCAACTTTCCAGCGTCTTCTCTCAGAATAACGAATATAAAGCCTCAGAAGCTCTGCAGCGAACAGACCAGCTTCATCGCCACCCGCACCTGCTCGAATTTCAAGGATAACATCTCTATCGTCGTTTGGATCTTTCGGCAGTAAAAGTTTTTTAACTTCAAACTCTAACGTATCGATTTTTCCTTCTAACTCGGCGAGCTCCATTTTTGCAAGCTCTTTCATCTCATCATCATTGCTTTCATAAAGCATCTCTTTTGCTTCTTCAATGCCTTGCTTCACAGATTTGTACTCGCGATATTTCATCACGATATTTGAGAGCTCTGAATGCTCTTTCATGAGTTTTTGCCACAACTTCTGATCGCCAATAACTTCTGGATCAGAAAGTTTAAGACTTAACTCTTCGTATTTTTCTTCAGTAAAATTCAATCTTTCAAACATCTTATATCACCCTCCACTTGGTGCTTCTTACCATATATGAATCTTGGGATACCGTTCAAGTCATTAAAGTGACCGACATCGATATACCCATGCTCTTTAAATAACGCTTCAACCGCCATATGTTGATCGTGACCTGCTTCAAACGCCAACAAACCGCCATCTGTCAAAAAAACGAGTGCCTCCGGAATAATGCGCCTATAAAAATCCAGACCGTCTTCACCAGCAAAAAGTGCCAGATGTGGTTCATGATTGCTCACCTCAGGTTCAAGATTTGCCAAATCTGAAATGGGGATATAAGGCGGATTCGATACAATAATGTCAAAAGTCGACTTCCGGTCTATATTCGCGAACAAGTCGCTTTGAATCCAAGTAATCCGTTCATTTAGACCATGTTTTTCACCATTTCGCTTAGCGACAGCAAGCGCGCCAAAGTCAATGTCGCAAGCCACAAATCGAAAGTGGCTCAGATGATGTGCCAGCGAGACGACGATCGCACCACTGCCCACGCCAATATCAAGTATTCGACCCGTTTGACCTTTATGCATGCGCTTTGCCTCACCTATTACAAATTCAACTAAAATCTCCGTTTCTGGTCTTGGGATGAGCACATTTGAATCCACATAAAACTCAAGACCATAAAAATCCTGTTTGGATAAGCTGTACTGAAGCGGATATCTGCCTATTCTAAGTCGTATCATCTCTTCCACTTGACTTAACTGCGCCTCTGTTACCATTTTATCACGAGATAAAACCAAATCAAGGGTCTCGACATTAAGCACATGACAAATAATCGTCCTCGCTTCGGCTTTCCATGAAGGCGATACTTCCGACAAACGCTTTTCAATAAGGTTTAGCAATTCACCTAACGTCATTTCAACTCCTAAAACACAGCTGAACTTGGATCCGATTCATCAAGCACGCTTTTAAACGCTATGATTGCGACTTCAAGTTGTTTGTCATCCGGTTCCTTTGTCGTAATCTTTTGCATCATCAAACCCGGATAGCTCAACGCTCTGATAAATGGGTGGTTTGATTTTCCTGCGATTCGTATCATTTCATATGAAAGGCCCGTTACCACGGGAAACAAGATCAATTTTGTGAGAAGTCTTGTGAACACATTGTCCCAACTGATAAATGTAAAGACGATAATGCTGATCATCAAAACAAAAAAGATGAAATTCGTGCCACATCTAGGATGAAGTGTCGTGAAACCTCTTGCATTTTCAACCGTCACTTCTTTGCCACTTTCGTAACAGTGGATGGTTTTATGTTCTGCGCCATGATACTGAAAAACTCTCTTGATGTCTTTCATCTGGGAAATCGTCAAAATATAGACGACGAAGATCACGATTTTCATAACGCCTTCTATTGCACTGAGCACCATATTGTTTGATATGATTTTTCTTAGAAAACTGACCAAAGCGGTGGGTACTGCGCCAAATA
>DMYC01000128.1 GCA_003482695.1 Clostridiales bacterium UBA8960 | reverse complement strand
AAAAAGTGCAGCCTCTCGAGCGGACTTGTGCTTTCTTACTTTACTATAAAAAATGTTCTTTTTGACTTCACTTTGAAGCAGCGTTGACAATGTATTCAAGTGAGCGCCATACACTTTATAAAGTTTATTGAAGGCATCTTCTCTGAGAACGCGATCTTTTGACATCATCAGCGAAACATAACTGCCATTCGTAAGTTTATGCGCCTTGCCTTCACTATCAATCGCATCTTCAAAAACCATATCTGCATTGGTCAACATTCCAAATGCATTAGAAGGCACCACGCCTAGTTCTTCAGATTGCGCCAACACCGCTTCGACTTCCTCAGACAAGATATGGGCCTTTCCTCTAAATAAATTCTCAAAATATTTGCTGTATACTTTAAGCTCAGGATGGTTAAGCAACTGTGTAAAAGCCGAATACTCAAGCTGCAGGATTTCAGGTACGGCAAAAGCTGTTATTTCTCCTACTTCTGACATCAATCCTTCCGCTCTGGCAACAAGACCTTGATAGGTCGATGCTTTTGTGTTTTCATCTTGCTTCATCTTTGCATAGACCACGACATTCATGAGTTTACGTGACAAATCCTCTTGTAGTTTCAAAGATTCCAACAATTTTTCCGAACTGCTTGTCAGCGACCCTTTTAACAACCTGAACTGGTCTGCCAAAGTTTTAACCTCTACAAATACGTTTTCCCATGCTTCATCATTTTCAAACAAGTCTGTCAAATCCCACTTGTACTGTGGTGCGATTTCTTCTCTTTTCATAATCCCTCCAACTTATGTGATTAGTTCATATATTTGTTGCTGTTTTCCATGGCGTCTTCCAAAAAATCGTGAAGTTCTGGCGGCATGTAAATGAGTTTTAAACCGCAATTAAAATAATGGTCTTCTTTGGAGCACCAGACAATTTTCCCTATGACGACGTGGTTTGTCTCCTCAAGTTCAATCGCGATGCTAAGGGTTGTATCGTTTTCAAGTTTAACATTTGATTTTATCCCTAAACCACCTATTGAAATGTCCACTAAGGATATCTCAACTGGCGAGTTTATTACAACGCCTTGGTGCGATGCATGAAAATTGAACGATTCAATCACACCGAGTTTTTCGATTCGCTTCTCTCGCCTTCTTTCCATAATTAACCCACCTTTCTAAGTGTTTTCACACCGCTTCGTTAATGCTGTTGACGAATGCAAAAACAACATTGGGATCGTATTTCTTACCGGATAACCGTATCAATTCTTCAAGTGCAGCTTCGTGCGACATCGCAGATCTGTATGGCCTATCGTGTGTCATGGCTTCAAAGCTGTCCACGACAGAGATGATCCGCGAAATAAGTGGTATTTCATGACCGGATAACCCCTGCGGGTAACCCGAACCGTCAAAGTTCTCATGATGTGCAAGTACATATTCACCAACGCCAGCTAGACTTGGCGTCGCCACAAGCAAATGGTAGCCGATCTCACAGTGTTTCATAAGTTCAATCCGTTCAGATGGGGTTAAAGCGCCGGGTTTATCAAGAATGGACTTGTCTATGGAAACCATGCCGATGTCGTGCATCGATACCGCCAATAGAAGCTCATCTAACAAGGACTCTCCAATTTGCAGTTGCCTTCCTACCTTCCCAGCGAGTTCAGCCATGCGCTCCGAATGTAAAGCGGTCTCAATGGACTTTGTTTCTAGCTGCCGTTTCAACGCATTGATCATGGACAACTTAATTTGTTTCGAACGTCTCAACTTGTTTTTATACATTTGATGATCTGCGTCTCTTAGGACGTTGTCCATGCTTTGTGCGATTCTTTTTCTAATGGCATAACCAAATGAAACATCCACTTTGAAAGGAAACTGTGTCAGTTCCCTGCAAGCTTTATGGATTGATTCAATAAGTGTATCGATATTGCGGCGTCTCGTAATGATTGCAAACTCATCACCACTAAGCCTCGTTATGAAGTCCTCTTTATGTTCGAAAATGGTCGTAAGTACACGCGCAACTTCGATGAGCATCAAATCGCCCATCTTGTGTCCAAACGCATCGTTAATCATCTTTAGGCCATTGACATCACCTATGATGATGCCCAAGCCATTCTTATCGTTTTGCTCAAGCTCAGCCATTTTCGCGTCAAATGATAATCGGTTATTAAGACCTGTCAATGGATCGTGTTCGGACAAATATTTAATCTTCTCTTCTGCCAACTTTTTATCGGTTATATCTGTAATGATACCCTTTTCTTGTATCAAATTACCATATTCATCGCGCTCGTGGACCACCCATTCTTCAACCCAACGCACATCGCCGTTTTTGCAGATGACCCTGTACTGATTTTTATAGTTCTGTGTGCCTATAAGCCGCGCTTCATAAAGTTGACTTTTGACGCGCTCTCGATCTTCATGATAGACAAATTCCCAATAGTCTTGAAAGGTGCCATGATAAAAATCCTCTGGAACATAACCGAAAAGAGAAATGTTTTCTGATACAAAATCTGTCGGAATATCTTCTGAAAGTGTCCATTTAAATATGATAAGATTGCTTTTGTTGATGATATCATAAGCTTCTTCCAGCTCTATGGCCATCCTCTCTACTTTCTTCATATTTCCCCCAATTACAAATGCTTGATACTAGTATTATCGACCTATCTTTTAAATTTTATTATATCATACAAAAAACAAAAAAAGAGAATGCATTATTACACTCTCATAAATATAACTCAAATGATCAATTACCATCAAATCTTACGCCTTCAACGCTGTAAATGACCCATTCTGCAACATTCGTCGCGTGATCTGCCATTCTTTCCAAATACTTGGCAATCATTAGAAAATCAACACACTGACCAATTTCTTCTGGCTTTTCCTTCATTATTGACTGTAAGTCGGATACAATCGTGTAGAAATATTTGTCGACGATATCATCAGTTGCACAGACTAGCTTGCTTTTTTCCACATCTTGATCAATATAACAGTCAATTGTCATTTTAACCATTTCTTTTACTTGTTTACCCATTTGAGGAATATCAATCAAAGGCTTAACATACTTTTTACCTGCCAAGTTTAATGTTAATTTGGAAATGTCTTGACAATGGTCTGCAATGCGTTCAAGATCTGTGACAATTTTTACAATTGAGAAAATTTTTCTAAGATCAGATGCAACCGGCTGCTGCGTGGCGATTAAGTTTACGCACTTGCTTCCGATTTCTATCTCCATTTGGTCAAAACGATCGTCGCCTTCATCTACTTTCTTAGCAAGTATAACGTCTTGATTCACCAATGCTTTAATTGTTTCGTCGATTGTTCTTTCAATTAATGTGCCCATCTTAATAATATCTACATGAATCGCACGCAACTCATTGTCTAATACGTTTCTCATTATTCTCTCCTATCATTTAAGACATTCATAATCATCCAAATCTACCAGTGATATAATCTTCCGTTCGCTTATCCCTAGGGTTAGAAAAAATTTTTTCCGTTGTATCGAATTCAACCAGTTCTCCCATGAGGAAAAAAGCCCGTTTATCAGAAATTCTTCCTGCCTGTTGCATAGAATGTGTAACGATGCTTATAGAGTAATCTGATTTCAAACTATCAATAAGTTCTTCTATTTTAGCTGTTGCAATAGGATCAAGAGCAGATGTCGGTTCATCCATTAAGATGACATCCGGTTGAACAGCAAGTGCTCTTGCAATACAAAGCCTTTGTTGTTGCCCGCCTGAAAGAC
The DNA here is from genome assembly GCA_003482695.1 of Clostridiales bacterium UBA8960. Taxonomy (GTDB): domain Bacteria; phylum Bacillota; class Clostridia; order Peptostreptococcales; family Acidaminobacteraceae; genus Fusibacter_C. Next base: position 313 of record DMYC01000128.1, on the reverse strand, counting down.
CATAAGCATTGTCATTTAATCTATCTTTAACTTCATCCCATAATGCAGCACTCTTTAGGCTTGTTTCCAATAGCTCCTCTAAAACATGTTTGTCTTTGATACCATGAATTTTTGGACCATATAGCACATTTTCATAAATCGATTTTGGAAACGGATTTGGCTTTTGAAAGACCATACCCACTCTTGTGCGGAGTTCTTCAACGCGCATTCCCTTATCGAATATATTTATGCCATGATACAAAATCTCTCCTGATGTTCTAACGATCGGTATGTTTTCAATCATTCTATTGAGTGTTTTTATAAATGTCGATTT
>DMYC01000224.1 GCA_003482695.1 Clostridiales bacterium UBA8960 | reverse complement strand
TTTCCATCCTAAAAAATTGCTCATAGTATGCCTCCATAATTGTTTGATTGGCAGTTAACTTGGCGGGGTCACTTTTCTGGGCCCTTGAATCGTGAGAAGTATGAATCCCGCTCTTTAAGTCTATAATATCATTTTAGACGGAATGCACATTAGTGAAAACATCCCAATATTCAGGGTTGTACTTAGACAAAAGATACAAACCGATGTATAATGAGGTCAAAGTCGCGACGTACGGAGGGATGCATGTTCACGGTTAAACAATTTTTGAAATTGCAACAATTTAGAGATTTCAAACTGATCGCAGGTGATGGAGGTCTTGATAATGTCATATCGAGTGTCAACATTATGGATAACCCCGATGCTCTGGATTGGTTTACGCCAGGTGATATGCTACTTACCTCAGGGTATTTTTTTAAAGACAGTTCAAAAATACAAAATGATGTAGTCAATCAGTTAAAAATAATAAATTGTCCAGCACTTTGTATAAAGCCTAAAAGATACTTTGGAACCATTCCAGCAAATATAATCGAGCTAGCAAATGAACTCAATATACCAGTCATTGAAATTCCTTATGGCGTATCTTTCTCAAAAATCATTTCAATTGTAATGGAAGAGATTACTGAGAAATATGATGTACTCAATCGTAAATCGTTGGATATCCATGAAGCATTTTTCAATATTTCTCTTTATGGTGGAGGTCTTGAGAAAATTTGTTCTAGCCTTTCGGTCATGTTGAAAAATCCTGTTGTGTTGCTAGATAAGTATTGGAATATTTTTCAGTGGTCAGAATTGGTTGGAAATCCGAAGCCGATCGGCAATTATTTACATCTTGAAATCAATGCACCATTTATCGATTCTGGACTGATTCAAACATTACCTGTGGATTTTGAAAATTTGCAAAAACCGGTCGTTAGGCAAATAAAAGTGGATAACCAACTCATTGATTGTGTGATTATGCCTGTATTTATAACTAATGCACATCATGGCTACATTTTAGTTTGGAAGACGATGAATGACCTTTCAGAAGTCGATTTTATAGCACTTGAACATGGTGCAATGTCGTTTGCACTTGAACGCATAAGACTACTTGAGCTTGAAAAAACGAAAAATAAAATAAGAAAAGATTTTTATGAAGAGTTACTGTCTGGAAATGTTAAAACAAGAGAGAACTTGGAATATTTGTGTGAGCTTCATGGTTTGAATCCGAACTTATGGTATACGCCAGCTCTAGCTCATATTGACTTTTATGGAATCGAAGGTTCTGACTTAATCGAAAAGAAGCGCATAGAGGAGTATAAATTCAAAGATATCCTTAAATTTCTTGATGAGTACGCCCATGAAAAAAAATATGCCCTTCATTGTTTCAGCCAAAACAATCAGATCGTCATATTGCTCGGAATGAAGTCCGACATAAGTTTGACCAACAGTTTTACGGTTCATGAAACATTGAACGACATCATTATTGATTTAGAAAAATTTGTTGATGGCATTTCGATGAGGTTAGGAGTAGGACGCATTTGTAAGAATCTTCTAAATATAAGCAAAACGTATAATGAGGCGAGAGAGTCACTTAGATTATTAAGAAAGTCAAAGTCCGGTATCAAAATTTCTCGTTATGAAGATTTTGTGGTCCATCACTTTCTCGAAGAAAATATCAGCACACATGCGATGAAAAAATTCTTTGAAGAGGCATTAGGGCCAATCTATGAGTATGATCAAAAATATCATAGTGAACTGCTGCCAACTTTAGAAGCGTGGATTTCACATCATATGAATGTCGCTGAGACGTCTCGAGCATTGTTTACACACCGCAATACAATCTTATATCGTATTGATCGAATAGCGTCAATTCTACAAACGGATTTAAAGAATTCTGACGAACTGTTAAAGTTCCAATTGGCAATTAAAATTTACCGTCTTCTTGATCTTTAATGAACTTTACGATTCCGTCGTAAACATCATGTGTGATTTGATCATCCAGTTTATGATCAAAATCGTGTTCGGCATGGTCAAGGAAAATGGTGTTTACAGAAACGCCAAGAGACTCGAGTTTTGCCGAGATGTTTTTTGATGCCTCCACGGGCACATCTTGGTCAAGCATGCCATGAACAATGAAGGTTCGCGGGTAGTCTTTTCCCATGCCATATAGTGGGGAATTTTGTTTTAACCGCTCTTCTGTAGGTGTGGCTGACTTAAACAAAGTTTGTATCCACTTTCCTTGCTGTCTCAAGTAAAGATAGTATAAAAAGCGATAGCTTGGTGGGTTGCTTATGGGTTTTGATCCAATCAAACTTGAAACCATGCTGAAATCGACTCGGGTTTTAGATAAATAATAGTGGCTGATTTGCCGGCACCATGGTTCAGATAGATCCGCATATCCATACATGCTGATTATGCCATCGGCTTTCGGTGACAAAAGACCGGCGTGATACGCTAAAAAACCACCAGCAGAAAAGCCCATGACAAAAAAACGGGTCACATCCAAACCCGTTTTTTTGATGTGTTCATGGATCCAGTTGATTGCATCTTCAACATCTTCAAGCGTCTCTGAAAATGAACTCTCAGGTGATAGTCTATAGTCGATCGTCGCCACATGAATGCCGCAACCAATAAAGAAGTCGATTTTTGATTTTGAAATGTCTCTTCTGCTACCGAACACGAATCCACCACCATGAATCATNNAATCATCACGACGAGTGGTGCTGGAGCGGTGGTCGCTCTGTAAAAATCGATGCCGATTTCACAGCCATCAACTTGTTTGTAGATAAACATGTTACACCTACTTTATAATTCTTGTACCTGTGCCACCTTTTACAGCCTCTTTCAACTTGCTGATGGAAGTGATGATCGCTTCGCCTTGTCCGTTTCTCACGAAATTCATCGCGGCATCTATTTTCGGTCCCATACTACCAGGGGGGAACTGCCCATCGGACATGTGTTTTTCTGCATCGGCCAATGTCATCTCGCTTAAGAAGGCTTGATTTGGTTTTCCAAAATTAACGGCGACTTTTTCTACACCTGTTAGGATAATAAGCAAGTCAGCGTCAATTTCTTCAGCTAAAAGCGCAGAAGCGTAGTCTTTGTCGATGACGGCTTCAACACCTGATATTTTTTTGTTCTGTTCGATGACAGGAATTCCGCCACCACCGACTGCTATAACAAGGAAATTCTCTTTTACAAGGGTCTTTATCATATTTTTTTCGAGTATGTCCAGCGGTTTAGGAGAGGCTACAACTCTTCTATACCCACGTCCGCTGTCTTCTATCATGACAAATCCTTTTTCACTTTCCAGTTGTGCGGCTTCTTCTTTGCTGTAAAATGGGCCGACGGGCTTGGTCGGATTTTTGAAACCAGGATCGTTTTCATCGACTTTGACCTGAGTCACGACAGCGGCGATTTCTTTACTCAGCCCTCTTTCGACGATTCTGTTTTCCATCGCTTGCTTGATGACGTAACCGAGTAAACCTTGAGTTTCTGCACCGCAAGCATCCATGGGATATGGCGGTACACTATTTTTCGCAGCGTCATTTTTAATGAGTGCGTTGCCGACATGAGGGCCATTGCCATGTGTCAAAACGACATTATAGCCTTCTTCTAGTAAATCGATGATTGGATCACACGTTTTAAGCACATTTTCGAATTGTTCCTCGATGGTGCCCTTTTGACCTTCTGATATGATGGCATTTCCACCTATGGCGATTACGGCTGTTTTTAACATAAAGACCTCCCAAATTGCTGTTCTTAATAGCACTATATAAGATTTCAGCACGATTCGCATTGGTGCCAGTAACTAAATAATTGCCTATCTGATTGTGCACAATAAACAGAGTCATAAATACAAGATAAGCTGTATATCATTTTTTTAGAAATTTAGTGTAGCGAAAAGGATGTGTTAAGCACTATAATTGAATAAAGTCA
>DMYC01000316.1 GCA_003482695.1 Clostridiales bacterium UBA8960 | reverse complement strand
ACTTAATGGTCTTTATGCAGACATGTACCGTAAACAATTGCTCGAAGAAAAACTATCGGAAAGTTAGGAGGCACAAATGGCAGATAACATCCATCACGAACAAGATATCGAGAAGTCATTTGATGCCCACATCATGTCACGACTCATGAAATATGCAAAATCGCAATGGCTCCTCTTGTTTCTCAGCATCCTCATGATGCTCATGGTCACTGCGCTCGATCTCGGTGTGCCTTATGTCACGAAAATCGCCATCGACGATTATATCTCGCCCAAGCAACAACTCGTTTATGTCACAGCCGATGAAGGCATCATCTACCCAAACGTGTTTGAAAGATTGCTTGGCACTTATGACGCTTCCGGCGCAGAAAAGAGCATCGTCTATACCGACCCGGCAGGGTCTTACATCATCAAAGGGATGGCACCAGCTAAATCCTTTGAATTTTTCACCCTAGACCTCTCATCGCGCACAGCGAAACATGGCGATCAGGTTTATCAAGTGCTTATTTTGGACAACGATGCAGCCGCACTGATGAAAACACATAGCAAGTCACAGCTAGTGACATTAACCGTAACGCTTGGCTTTCTCTTGCTCATCAGCTTCCTAAGCTCCTTTGGACACACATACCTATTAAACTATGCGAGTCAAAAAATCGTCTACAACATGAGGGAACAAATATTCTCTCACATCCAAAGCATGAGCCTCAGCTTCTTCGATAAAAATCCAGTTGGAAGGCTCGTCACGCGCGTATCGAACGACATGGACAACATCAATGAGATGTTCACCAACGTCGTCGTCAGTTCGTTAAAAGACTTTCTGCTACTTGGTGGCACAGTCATCGTCATGGCCCTCATCGACCTACGCCTGACGTTAATCTGCTTCAGCACCATGCCGCTCGTTCTACTCTCGGCGTCTATTTTCAGAAAGCGTGCGAGAGAAGTTCAACGTGCAGTGAAAGTGAAAATCGCCCGCATCAATGCCACTTTAGCTGAAAACATCAACGGTATGAAAATCATCCAGATTTTCAACAAAGAAAAGAGCATCTATCAAGACTTCGATAAAATCAACACTGACTTTTTAGAGAGTTCCATCGAAGAAACGCATGTTTACGCCATCTTCAGACCGACGATGAACCTCGCTTACTCACTGTCACTCAGCTTACTGCTTTGGTTCGGCGGAGGTGATGCGATCAGAAATACGGTCGATCTAGGCGTACTTGTGGCCTTCATAACATACACACAGCAGTTTTTCAGACCCATCATGGACCTAAGTGAAAAATTCAATATCCTTCAATCGTCCATGGCAAGTGCCGAGCGCATCTTCATGTTGCTCGATGAGAAGCCAATCGTGACCAACATACAGTCACCTAAAAAGCTCGACCCGGTAAACTTCAAAGGTGAAATCGCTTTTGAGGACGTATGGTTCAGCTACTCAAACACCCCTCAAACAGATGAGGATTATGTCCTAAAAGGGGTAAGCTTCAAAGCAAAACCAGGCGAGGCCATCGCACTGGTCGGCGCGACAGGATCCGGCAAAACGACAATCATCAGTTTATTGAACCGTTTTTATGACATCCAAAAAGGCCGAATCACAGTAGACGGCATCGACATCAAACAGCTCGACAAACACGATCTAAGACACCACATCGGCATCGTCCTTCAAGACGTCTTCCTATTTTCTGGCGACATCAAAAGCAACATTCGCCTATATAATCAGGACATCACCGATGAAAAAATCAAGGAGATCTCGCGTTATGTCAATGCCCACCACTTCATCAGCAAACTGCCAAAAGGTTACGATGAACCTGTGGTCGAACGTGGCGCGACACTATCCGCTGGACAGAGACAACTTCTCTCATTCGCTAGAGCGCTCGTGTTCGATCCTGGTATTCTGATCCTAGATGAAGCGACGTCCAACATCGACACCGAAACGGAACTGCTCATCCAAGATGCAATTAACAAGATCATCAAAGGCAGAACCACGCTCATCGTCGCACACAGACTTTCCACCATTCAACACGCGGATAAAATCATCGTCATGAGCAAAGGTGAGATCAAAGAAATGGGAAGACACCAAGAGCTGCTCGCGAATCAAGGCATGTATTACGACCTCTACACGCTCCAGTACAGCGAGGGAAATTGAGTTTACAATCATTCCAAATTGTGTTATAATACCTTAGTAACTTAATAAGATGATTCACCTAGGGGTGCTTTTAGCTGAGAGCGCATTTGCGTAACCCTTTGAACCTGAACTAGTTAAAGCTAGCGGAGGAAAGTGTGGAAAAATGAAAATTTGACCATGTTTGGATTCCCAAGCATGGTCTTTTATTTTACACCGACGAATCATTTAGATCGACTGCGCAACCAGCGCAAGTTCAAATTTAAATGGAGGAATTTACCATGGAAAGAAAGTCGTCAATTTCAACAAAAATGTTGGTGGAAGGCGCTATGATGATCGCCATCGCCACTGTACTAAGTTTCATAAAAATGAAAACGCCACTATGGGTCAACGGCGGTTCCGTCACAGCGGGTAGCATGATTCCGATCTTGATTTTCGCATACCGCTGGGGCGGTGCAAAAGGCATATTGGTAGGTGCTGTGTACGGTCTACTTCAGTTCTTCATTGAACCATATGCAGCGCACCCGTTATCGATTATTCTCGATTACCCACTTGCATTTGGACTCATCGGCATCATGGGCTTTTTCGCAAATCAAGATTCTAGGACGGCGAGCATCATCACTGGTGTGACAGCTGGACTTTTTGGAAGATTCATGGCACACTTCCTATCGGGATTCATCTTCTTTGCCGCTTATGCACCAGAAGGCACGCACCCCGTTTTGTACTCACTTATTTACAACGGCTCTTACATGCTTCCGGAGATTGCGATTTCCATCGTCATTTTCTTGTTGCTCAGAAAGCCGCTTACTAGCATTAAGTAACAAAATAAAAGTGGTAACATTTGCTTTGAGTGATCAAAGTAAATGTTACCACTATTTTTATATAGCCGCCCTATCAATTGCTTCTTTTAGCTGTGTTTCCACTTCAAGCGCAATCGAATTTAATTCGGGTGCGTCCGCCATAGCCATGAGCTCTGTAGGCTTTGGCATCCCGATGAAAGTCTTGCCTTCATGCTCATAAACCGCCACTTTACATGGTAGGAAAAAGCCCATGTCTCTTTGTGCCAACAACACTTTCTGCGCCTTTCCAGGATTACAAACCTCTAAGATCATGAAGTTGTCTTCAAAATCAAGCCCTTTCTCGTGAAGCTTATCTTTGAAGTTGAGTTCCCAGAGTACGCCGAAACCCACCTCTGCACAACTTGCTTTAATCGATTCCACTGCCACCATAAAAGGTTTTTGCGTTTCAACTTTGAAAATGATGTCCATAATGAACCTCCTTAAATAATATCCAGAAATGCATCGACAACTTCTGGGGAAAACTGCTTTCCTTTATAAACCATAAGTTCCATCTTTGCTTCATCTATCGTTTTCGGTTTTTTGTAAATACGCTCTGAAATCATGGCGTCCCATGTGTCAGCCACCATCAACACCTGAGATTCTATAGGAATTTCATCTTTTTTCAGGCCATGTGGATAGCCGCTCCCATCCCAGTGCTCATGGTGATGCAGCACTATTTTTGCGATTCTGTGGAGATGGGAAGATTCCATCAACATATCACAACCATATTGGCTGTGTTGCTTGATGATTTCATACTCTTCTTTGCTCAGCTTTCCCGGTTTATTCAGTATGTGAACGGGGATTAGTATTTTTCCTATATCATGAACGAGCCCGCATACCATAATTTCATCTTTTACAGCCTCTGGCAAGTTCATTCGATGCGCGATTTTTTGTGCGAGACTAGACACGTTTTCCGAATGTCCTCTCGTGTAGATGTCGTAGTACTCAAGCACTTTTACCAGTGTTTTGATGACGTCAGTCCGCATGGAGCGCTCCATCTCGTGGAGCTTGTCAACCGTCATCAAGAGTTCGCTTTTTAAATCTTCCTGCTT
>DMYC01000015.1 GCA_003482695.1 Clostridiales bacterium UBA8960 | reverse complement strand
GCTTTGAAAGTCGATCTAGCACCTTGAACTTTGATTGACCGTGTTTATGATTCTTAAGCACAGGGGATAAATCAAGTGTAGATTCAATATTTCGTATGCTTCTCGCAATTATGTTGTTTAGTTTTATAAAATAGAGATAGTTTCCAGCAAAAGCGGCAAAGACGATGACGAACAATACAAATAAAATCAGCCCTGGACTAAGGGTGACCAAATAGTTCAATAATAATGCTGTCACAACGGAAAGCAGTAATATGACGATTAGTGTCAATAAAACTTGTTTTCTTTCAAAATGCATGGTTTTGCCCTCGATTTTTTCTTTTCTTAAGTAGGCGTTAAGAGATTCTTAATATTTATAAGGTATAACTAGAATAAGATTATCATATATGGTTATTATACATGATTATTGATTTCAAATAAATAAAAGTCTTGTTTTCAGTTAGGAGGTTCATTATGGACAACGGAACACTATCTATTATTTGGGCAGTCTTGATCGTATTGTTCACCATCGTCGAAGCCTTAACGCTAGGGCTGACGTCAATCTGGTTTGCTGTCGGATCGTTAGCGGCGTTGATTGCATCCGCATTAGGGTTGAATATTGTGATACAAATTTTGTCGTTTATCATAGTTTCGGCAATTTTGATTATATACACGAGACCAGTCGCTAAAAAAGTTCTTAAAATCGGTCAAAATAAAACCAATGTGGATGCTTTGATCGGTAGAAAGGGCTATGTCATTAAAGCCATTCAACCAAGGGAAATTGGTCAAGTCAAGCTCGGCGGCCAAGTCTGGACTGCTAAAGGTGAGGATCACGTAACCTATGAAGTCGATGAAGAAGTGGAAGTCTTGGCGATTGAAGGTGTTAAACTAATCATCAAAAAAGTCGTTTAAATATATTAAAAAAATGGGAGGTTAACATGGAATTTATTATTGGCGCAATATTAGTTGTTTTATTTTTACTGTTAGTGGTCACTAACATTAGAGTCGTGCCTCAATCAGATGGATATGTCATCGAACGATTGGGTGCTTACTTAACAACTTGGGACACAGGGTTACATTTTAAAGTACCATTGCTAGACAGGATTTCAAAGAAAGTTTCCTTAAAAGAAATGGTAGCGGATTTTCCTCCACAACCTGTTATCACTAAAGATAACGTTACGATGAAAATTGATACTGTCGTATACTATCAGATCACAGATCCAAAATTGTTCACGTATGGCGTGGCAATGCCTCTTGTAGCGATTGAAAACTTAACAGCTACAACGCTGCGTAATATCATCGGTAATCTTGAACTGGACGAGACGCTTTCTTCAAGAGATATCATCAATACGCAAATGAGAGCAATCCTTGATGAAGCAACTGATCCATGGGGCATCAAAGTCAATCGTGTCGAGCTCAAAAACATTCTTCCACCAAAAGATATTCAAGAAGCTATGGAAAAGCAAATGAGAGCAGAACGTGAGAGAAGAGAATCGATTTTAAGAGCAGAAGGTGAAAAAAGATCTGCAATTCTAGTTGCTGAAGGTCAAAAAGAGTCGGTCATTTTGAGTGCAGAAGCAGAAAAGATATCGGCAATTTTAAGAGCTGAAGCTAAGAAGGAAGCACAAATTAGAGAAGCTGAAGGTGAAGCTGAAGCCATCGTCAAGATTCAAAAGGCAACCGCTCAAGGTTTAGAAATGCTTAAAGCGGTACATGCGGATCAATCCGTACTGGCACTTAAGAGTTTTGAGGCACTTGTGAAAGTGGCCGATGGACAAGCGACAAAATTAATTATCCCTTCAGAATTGACATCCATTTCAAGCATGGTTGCAAGTATCACTGAAGCTGTTGGGTTTGGAAAGAACAACGTTGAGTAAGTCAAAGCAATAAGCGAATAGCCTTTAGAAAAGCATTGATGTGTACCCCCTTCACTGGACAAAACCAGTGAAGGGGGTTTTTATATTATCAATTAATGAATTAACATTATTAACTGCTTTATTAGAATTCGGTTAAAATGTTTATTGCTTAATTGACATTGGTGAAAAATGAGCGTATGTTTGATTTATGGAGACGGAAAAAGGATAACGATATGATGTCATAAGATAAGAGGTAGTATATGAAAAGAACGGTTTTAGGTAAATGCCCTGTTTGCAGTTCAAAGCTTAGAGTGGTTAGACTTGAGTGCAATCACTGTAAAACGGGAATTGATGGCAATTTTGAACTCGATAAACTGTCCTATTTGTCAGATGAACAAAAGGAGTTTGTCGAAATTTTCATCAAGAACAGAGGCAATATCAAAGAAATTGAAAAGGATTTGGGTATTTCATATCCAACTGTCAGAAGAAATCTAGATCAAGTGATCGAAGCGCTTGGTTATAGTGTTAAGCCATCTGAAGATGAAGTGAGCAAAAAAGAAATTCTGGAAAAGCTAAGCAAAGGCGAAATCAATTCTGAGGAAGCGTTAAAAAAACTAAAAGGTGAAATTTAAAAAGGAGGTCTCATCATGAATGAAGATGAATTAAGAGTGTTAAAGATGATCGAAGCCGGAACGATTACAGCCGAAGAAGGGATGCGATTGATTCAGGCTCTTGGACAAACAGATAAGTTAAAACAATCAAAGTCCCGTAAAAATGTGAAATCTATTCGGTTGCATATTCAAGATGAGTTAAAAACGTCTCCGGTAGATATAAAATTGCCAATCGGCCTTTTTAAAGCAGGCATCAAAATAGGTGAAAAGTTTTCCCCTGAACTTCAGCAAGCGATGTCTGAAATAAACTATGAGGACATCATGCAGTCTGTTGACGAAGGCGTGCTAGGTGAAATTATGACGGTTACGACGAATGATGGCCATTTGGTCATTATCTATTTAGAGTAGGTGGACGAGATGAGCGATAAACTTGAAATATTAAAAATGATTGAGAACGGGAAAATTACAGTCGAAGAAGGGCTTCAAATGATCGAAGCGTTGGAGCAGACAGAAAAAATTGAAGACGATATTAGGGAAGAGATCTATAGTCGAGTGGATACGGATCGTGAGCACATCGATAGCGAAATCTATGGTTACGAAAGCACAAAGTCAGATGTGTTGAAAGATTTTGATGTTTCTTTAACCACGTGCAAGCTCAATATTGAAAGGTCGAATGTAGAAGATGTGATGGTGGAGATCCTCGACGCTAGAACACGTGAACTTGTCACTCAACCTGAATGGCTACACATTGTGGAAGAGAAAAATACGATTATGATTAAAGAATCTCGCGTGACGAACTTGTCCGATATACTCGATTTTTTTAAGAGTGGGGCTGCTGCTCAGAATCACATTTACATCAATATAAAGG
>DMYC01000323.1 GCA_003482695.1 Clostridiales bacterium UBA8960 | reverse complement strand
CGCAAATCGCAGCGGAACTCATAGGGGCTGAAACGCAAGAAATACTGCTCGCTTCAACTGGGGTCATCGGCGTTAACCTTCCGATGAATGCGATTGTAAACGGCCTTCCGAAAGCCTACCACAAGCTGTCACCTCATGGCCTTGACGAAGTAGCATTTGGTATCTTAACCACAGACACAATGGTGAAGCAATTTTCCACTCAAGTCTCTTTGAGTGACGGTTCTGTCGCGACGCTATCAGGCATCGCGAAAGGTTCTGGTATGATTCATCCTAACATGGCGACGATGCTCGGTTTTGTGATGACGGATGTAAACATTGACAAAAAAGCGTTGACTCAAATGACCAAATCTGTCGTCGACGAGACGTTCAATATGGTCACAGTTGATGGTGACACCAGTACAAATGATATGTTTCTCGTCTTATCTTCATGTAAACTAGGCAACGCGATCATCAACTCTGAAACCGAGGATTACGAAACGTTTAAGAAAGATTTGACTGAAATCGCGAAAGCGCTTTCAATCTCGATCGCAAAAGATGGTGAAGGTGCAAGCAAACTCCTGACGGTCAAACTTAGTGGTGCTGTTTCCTTAAAAGACGCCAGAAAACTTGCCAAGTCAGTGGTTTCATCCAGTCTCGTAAAGGCCGCTTTTTTTGGAAAGGATGCCAATTGGGGGCGTATCATTTGTGCACTTGGATATGCCGATGCAGCATTCAACCCCGATCTTGTTACGCTAAAGCTTTCCAGTGATGGGGGTTGTATTGAACTGATGCACATGGGGGCCCCCGTCGTTTTCGACGAAGCCTTTGCACTTACAGTGCTCGATCCCGATGCGATAGACATCGTCATCGAACTCAACCAAGGTGCGTTTGGTGCAGAAGCATGGGGCTGCGATTTGACATACGACTATGTGAAAATAAATGGCGCCTATCGCACATGATATAAATGTTTATAAAAAAATAGAGAGCATATTTAGGAGGGAAATCGCACCATGAAAGGCAAACACTTTTTAACTTTAAAGGACTTTAGTCCGGAAGAAATCAAAAACTTACTCAAATTATCCGCTGAACTCAAAGCGGAGAAAAAAGATGGCGTCCGTAAATTACGGCTTTCAGGCAAGAACATTTGCCTGTTATTTGAAAAATCATCCACTCGAACGCGCTGTGCTTTTGAAGTGGCTGCATTTGATGAAGGCGCTCAAGTGACATACCTTGGAAACAGTCAAATGGGTAAAAAAGAATCATTTGAAGACACTGCAAAAGTGCTAGGGCGTTATTACGACGGCATCGAATATCGCGGCTACTCACAAAAAACGGTGGAAACATTAGCCGAACATGCTGGTGTTCCCGTTTGGAACGGGCTTACAGATGAGGACCATCCCACTCAAATCCTTGCAGACTTGTTAACCGTTATGGAGCATGTCAATAAGCCGCTTCACGAAGTTAAGCTCGCCTATGTTGGCGATGCGAGAAACAATATGGGCAATGCCCTGATGATCGGCTGTGTAAAAATGGGCATGCATTTTACTGCGATCGCCCCTTCGCATTTGTTTCCCGAGCCTTCTCTCGTAAGCGAGATGCACCTAGTGGCAAAACAGACCGGTGCGACGATTGAACTTTCAGCAGAAATAAGTGCGATAAAGGGCGCTGACGTCGTTTATACCGATGTGTGGGTTTCTATGGGAGAAGAGCATTTGTTTGAAGAGAGAATCAATGCCCTTTTGCCTTATCAGGTCAATACGAACCTAATGAAAGCAACAGAAAATCCAGAAGTGATCTTTCTGCACTGCCTCCCTGCATTCCACGATCTAGAAACAGAGGTCGCAAAGTGCATTTTTGAAAAATATGGTTTAACAGAAATGGAAGTGACCGATGAAGTCTTTAGAAGCGACTTTTCAAAAGTCTTTGACCAAGCGGAAAATAGAATGCATACCATAAAAGCGATTATGGTGGCGACATTAACTTAGCTTAGGCATTTGCAACTTCAAGGCGCATTCCCAATCAGCGGTGTTAACAACTGCCAACATAAAACGAACTTCCAACTTCCGATTTTTTAACAGGTACAGAAGTGGAAGTTCGTTGTATGAAATTATTGGTATTATTAGCTTTTTATTGTTGAACTTCCTTAATGGTGTCAGTCACCGGTGGATGTTAACAACTGCCAACATAAAACGAACTTCCGACTTCTGATTTTTTAACAGGTACAGAAGTGGAAGTTCGTTGTATGAAATTATTGGTATTATTAGCTTTTTATTGTTGAACTTCCTTAATGGTGTCAGTCACCGGTGGAAGGAACCTAAAGGTGGGCAGGTATTATTCACAAAAAAATGAACAAACGATACCATCAATAGGTGTATGTGAAGCGAGAGCAAGTATGTGTAACTTGTGAAGGGGCTCAGCAGCGAAGCGAAGGATTCGTCCCCGTAACAAGTTGCATATACTTGCTCTCGTTTTACTTTATTGATGGTATCGTTATTCATTTTCTCAATTTACTCGTAATGCACATCCCCCATAACAGTCGTTTCCATAAACGTTTTTATGTCGTCGTGCGTTTCAAAATTGCCAAGTGCCCACATGAGTTTCATCACGATGGCTTCTGTGTTCATATCGCCTGCGTTGATAATTTGATCCGAGGTAATCTGTCCTACTGCATACACGCCAAGTTCCGTACCGTCTTCCACACACTGTGTCGTGATGACCACTGCAATATTGGCTTCAATCAGTTCATCCAGTTTGTCATTGATTTTGACGAATTGATTTGGAATCCCGCCTACGCCAAAACTTTCGATGACGACGCCTTTATAATGCGCTTTAATAAAATCGAACAACTCGGGCTTTATGCCAGGATGTAGTTTCACGACCGCAACATCTTCACAAAATCGGGTGTTGAGTTCCAACTTTTTATCTTTATCAATTTCGTATGTTTTCGAATAAATGCCATGATACATGAGGTTGTTATATTTAGCCATTCCCAGCTTCATCTCGGCAACGACTGGAAAATTGATGCTAGTGAATGCATCGCGGCTCTTTGATCTAAATTTAGTCGCCCGCGTACCATTGATGATGATGCCGTCAAAGGAAACGAAAACACCTGGTATGCCTTCACGTGCAAACAAAAATGCGTCTGATAAGTTTTTTCTCACATCTGAAAACAAAGCACCCACTACGACTTGCGAACCCGTCAAAACGACTGGTTTACCCAAGTTTTTAAGCATATACACAAGCGCTGCTGATGTATAAGCCATGGTATCTGTGCCGTGTGTGATGACGAACCCATCATACGCTTCATAATTCTGATATACCGTTTCTGCGATCTTGCCGATCAACTCAAGTGTCATATTTGTACTGTCTATAGAAAAAAGTGTCAACGTTTGTATCGTGGTTTTTTCGCGAATTTCAGGCATAAACATCAGTAGATCGTCTGCGTTGAACGTCGGTGCTAGTCCATTCTCCGTCGCTTGGGAAGCGATAGTGCCTCCTGTGGTGATCATAAGGATTTTTTTCATTTTTCCCCCTCTTGGCCATTACATGCTATTGACATCTTAGCATCATTATGACACAAAATAAACAAAACTTCTAAACCAAAGTGCCCTATATGATTTATTATACAAAGTTTTTGGATGATTTTCATGAAATAAATTAAGTATGGCTTTAAGAATGCGCCTCTTATTTAACAAACTCTTCAGACTTTCTTAATAAATGCTATGATACTATAAAGAAAAAGGGGGATTCTCATGCGGCGTCATTCGTTTAAAATCATTTTTGCAATGCTCATATTGCTTGCCATTACATATATAACCTTTTTACTCACTGACATGCACCCAAGGCATGCGTCCTTAAGCAAACTCATATATACTGGCAGACCGCCTTCTGAAATTGAGGCTTTCAAGGAAGAAAGCGGCTTAAATGACCCCGTGAACACGAAGTACATCAGGTGGCTCAAAGCAGCCACTCAAGGCAATTTGGGAACCTAATATGATCGAAATAGACCAGTCACCGAGTATCTTCCCAAATTCATGGGGCGGTCATTTCTTCTAAACGGTGTCGCTCTTCTCGTCGCAATCGGCATCGCTGTCCCACTCGGCGTCTATAGCGCCATGAAAGCCAGAAAATGGCGCGATACGCTCATTCTGATTATGACCATGATCTTCACCTCCGTGCCTAGCTTTTACTTCGGTCTCCTCACTATCCTTTGGGTTGCCAGAAAAGCGCCCAATTTGTTTCCTATAAGTGGTATGGGAAGCATCATTTATATCGCACGCGGCTATCCTTCCCTATGGGTACAGCTCATCGACCTATCCCACCACATGATTTTACCGGTGGGTTCCATCGCGCTCGTCTGGATAGGGACATTGACGCCTTACGTGAGAACCGCAATGCTCGAAGTCATCCACCAAGACTATGTACGCACCGCCAAATCCAAGGGTCTCACCAATTTCACCGTATTTTTTAAGCACACCCTTAGAAACGCCCTTTTGCCGTTTATTTCAGTCCTCGCTATGCTCATCCCAAACCTTGTCATCAGCAATATTTTCGTGGAGCAGGTCTTCAGCTGGCCCGGTATGGGTTGGTTGTACATCAACTCCATATGGTTTGGCGAATCGGAGATGGTCATCGCCATTACGCTCTGTTACGCCATTCTCGTCCTCTTTGGCAATTTCATGGCGGACGCCTTATACCAACGTGCAGATGCCAGACTCAAAGGAGGTGCGCAGTAATGCTTGGAAATGCTCAAAAAAACCCCATGCTCCTAATCGGGGCCATTCTATTGGTCGCTATAATATTATGTGTTGCGTTCTTCCCGATCATCTCTCCTTACAACTGGTCCGATGTCGATGGTGCGATGCGGTATAAGGCACCGTCTGTCGAGCATTGGTACGGCACAACTAGATTGGGACAGGACCTCTTTGTGAACATTTGGCAGGGCGGTCGACTCTCGCTGACCCTTGCGCTGTTTGCTGTGGTTCCTTATGCGGTTATTGGTACAATCCTAGGGCTTTTAAGCGGTTCACTTAATGCGCGCGCCGATTTCCTGCTCTCTCAGTTCATGACATTTATCCATGCCTTTCCGCTTCTCCCGATGCTCATGATACTAAGCATCGGTATAAGGCAGCTGGGCATGTCTCCTATTCAGACACTTTTTCTGGCCATCTTCGTTTATAGCGTTTTCAGCACACCAACGCTTTTTAAAGTCATCCGGGCCGAAACCATGCGCATCCGGTCGGAGGAATACATGAAAGCGACGGATATTCTCGGCATCAGTGGCTGGTCAAAGCTCTGGCGGCATATTTTTCCGAATCTCGCAAGCCATGTAATCATTGCATCACTACAATTCATGGCACACATT
Organism: Clostridiales bacterium UBA8960; assembly: GCA_003482695.1. GTDB lineage: Bacteria > Bacillota > Clostridia > Peptostreptococcales > Acidaminobacteraceae > Fusibacter_C. The sequence goes on along the minus strand of DMYC01000323.1, from coordinate 3,718 downwards.
TTAATCATAGAGCTCTTGCTTTTCTTCATCGGCATCGGCTATACAACAAAACCGAATCAAGCGACACCACCAAGCTGGGGCAACCTNNTCCGAACATTCGTGGCGACAATACCTTCAAGGAATACTACTGGACATGGTTCTTCCCGATCTCCACCATCGCACTCACAACCGTCAGCCTCAGATTGATAAGTGAAGGCTTAAGAACCTTACTTGATCCAAAGGCTGATTCATAAAAATCATCTAAAAAGTGCACCCCCGCTGTTGATTACAGATGTGGCGTAAAGGAACAGCACATCTTGATCTTCAAACGAAACAAACTGATCCAGCACTTCACTGGAAACGTAACGCAAATCGATCAAAGTGATTTTATCATAACCGCCTAAAAGTAGCGGTGCAATGGCCGATCCGAAAGAATCTCTGAACAGAATCAGTTCCTTACCCGTTTTTCCATGTGGATTCTCTATAATTTGAATGGCCGACGCACCACCCATGAACAATGCGTATCCATCCATAGTGAGGTCCGCTTCCGTCTGATAGACCGCTTGCCATCGATTTTTTTCCAAATCGTAGACGCTTGCCTCCTTAAGGGACGCATCCATAAGATAGACAAGTTGATCCGGATCGACAGCCAGTCCAATCTGCCCCGCATAGGCACCATGGAAGGGGCCATGAGTGATGGGCTCATAGCTTTCAAACGGTTTCGATACAAAGCCCATTGCCTCAGCAAGCTTTTTAACCAGCGGTTCGAGCGATGTCTGCTTGATATGTGGGTCCGTGGTGTAATAGGCGTCGATATTAAGCGTATCAAACAGCTCAATGCCTTTTATCGAACTCAGACCCTCGCGCAAAGTGCTGAGCAAATGCTCATAATCCATCGTCGGGTAACCACCGTTCGGTCCCAAAAAATAATGCTTATCAGGTATGACTGCATAATAGACGCGCATGTCCGCCAGATATTTTTGCCTGATTTGTTCAATGCGTTTCGCCGCATAATCAATCTGCTTATCGTTCGTTTCAGCCTCAATTTTAGACAAATGGCCCATAACGGAATAAAGACCGCCTAAATCGCCTTTACCAAAGAGCTGCAGCACCGCTGCGGCTTTTAATTTGCGAAAAGAAGGTCTAAGTGGAAAAGCGTCTGAAAGATAACGCTCAAGGTCATCTTGAAATTTACCACTTAGCACACGACTTACTGTAAGCTGTGGAAATTTCGCGAGCTTTCTTCTTTCTTCCACAGAAATGTCCTCATCCGCCATTACGACTTGACCGACCATCCCACTAAAAAGAATGGCACCGCAAAGCGCTAATGTCAGGTGTTGTTTAAATGCTTTTACTGTGTGGCGCATTGCACCGACCTCCTAAAATCTGAAATAAAGGAATGGGTTGAATGAGCCATCCACTAAAAATGAAGTAACTATAACGAGCAAAGCCCCCAAGGTTACGGGCTCTATGACGCTCAAAAGCTTTTCTCCCAATTGACCTCTTGTGGCCCTGTCGTAAATTGACTTTGGAAGCGGTGTCGCGCCTACTATTGAAATCGCAAGCAATACAAAGTGACTTCTCATTTGATAAAGCGATTCTATGGAGACAACTGGGTGCCCACCAAAGCCGAACATTGCACCGATCCTAGCAAACATGGCTGTAAAACCATCCGAACCAAAAATGACGAAGCTAATGAGTGAAATGGAAATCACATAAATATGTCTAAAAACGGGCGGCACCTTCTCCAGTCGATGTTTCCCCAGCACTTTCTCAGCACCAAGCAACACTCCAAAAAGGCCACCCCAAACGACAAAGTTCCACGCTGCACCATGCCAGATTCCAGTGAGAAGCCATACCACCGCGATGTTTCGGATCCATTTCAACTTGCCGCTACGATTGCCGCCAAGTGGCACGTAAACGTAATCTTTAAACCAATTACCCAAAGAAATATGCCAACGTCTCCAGAATTCAGTGATCGACTTCGAGATGAACGGATAGTTGAAATTCTCAGGAAAGTTAAAACCGAAAATGCGACCAAGGCCGATCGCCATATCTGAGTACCCTGAAAAGTCGTAGTATATCTGTAGAGAAAAGGCGAGTGCATACAACCAATAATAATGAACGCTCACATCACTCGTTCGTCCGAATGCAGCACACAACTCACCAAGCTGATTGGCAATCAGTACCTTTTTAGCAAGGCCAACCGTGAATCGTCCTAGTCCATGGGCAACCTCATCGCGTTTAACACTTCTATTATGCAATGCTTCCGAGATTTCCTTATATCTGACGATTGGTCCTGCCACCAGCTGTGGAAATAAAGAGACATAAGTCGCCATTGTGACCAGATTTCTCTCCGCTTTCACATCACCACGGTAGACATCAATCGTATAGCTCATCGTTTGGAATGTAAAAAAGCTGATTCCAATCGGAAGTGACAGATTTAGCTGTGGTATCGCAAATCCAAAAATCAGATTGAGATTTTCAGCCACAAAATCGGCATATTTGAAAAAGAACAGCATGCCAAGATTGATCATCACTGAGCTGATAAGCGCAATTTTCGCTCGCCGTCTCCCCCTGTTCGCCTCGATGAACAAGCTGTGCAAGTAGTCCGAAATCGATGACACCACGAGCAAAACCGTATAGACCGGTTCACCATAAAAGTAAAAGAAAAGACTTGCCGCAAGGAGCACTATATTGCGCATTCCTCGAGGCACAATTATGTATACGAGGAGGGTGACAGGCAAGAAAAAATATAAAAACGCTATGCTTGAAAATACCATGTCACCCCACTCCTTTCACAAAGATTCACATTTTTCTGATGCTTACTTCAAGTTTTCAAAATTGACCGTGACAGCGTCAGCAACTTCCTCAGTACTCATGACTAGCAGCACGAGATTTCCGTTCACCTTCACAACCGTTTTCTCAGCCTCGACACAAATCCATTTTCTTGGATCTGCCTTCTCTTCGATTTCCTTTGCCACCGCAACAGCGTCCGTGCCTTCAGGCAACCTGACAACTACAACAGAATGCGCCACAGAGCTGATCATCGCATCGGCTGAAACGGCTTCCGCCCCTTCAATCGCATCGATAAACATAAACCAAGAAAACGATTCTTCATCAAGTGGTGTAATCATGGTCTGTACTTCAATGCCTGCGTCAGCAGTAATCATTCCGGCAATTTCCTCCACGGTCTTATCCGCAGCGGGATTCATCACATTATTATCCGTCTTACCCTCCGTTGCCGAACAACCCGCCAAACTGAACACCATCACGCTGACGACCATCAATAAAATCCATTTTTTCATTTTTTTCTCCTCTTTTCTTTTAGTTAACCTCCATTAGGACGTAAGCTTTTGCATTTAAGTTTCATTTTTTTTGAATATAAAGTATTTGGTTTTTGTAACAATGTCTTTTGGCGCTTCGCACTTTTGATTGAACACCTTCTGGTTAGCGATATGTACGTGAAATAAAAAAGGAAAAAAGCCATTTCACCCGATAAAATGGTTTTTTTGAAAAAACAAGAAAGTAGCAATTGCAGTGTATCTAGCAATTGCTACTTTCTTGTTTAGGTACCATTTTATCGGGTGAAATGGCTTTTATCCATGTATTCGACCAATCGATTTATGATACGAGCCGCCTCTTCACGACTCAATTCTGTTTTGGGATGCAGCATGTTCTTATCGTCCAGCTCGATGATGCCGTAGTAAATGGCACGCTGAAGAACACCTGAAAACTC
>DMYC01000280.1 GCA_003482695.1 Clostridiales bacterium UBA8960 | reverse complement strand
TCGTCCATTCTGATGAACTCTGGCTGAAAGGCATCGCGGATGAAATGGCAAGGCAAAAGCATTTTAACATTACTGAACCTTTTTTTGACCTTTATCCCCGCGTTGTCCATCCCTTTAGATGGCTATACAACATCGTGCTGATCAGTGCAGGGGCTCTCATGGGCAGCTCCATTTTTACGATGCGATTCGTGTCATTGGTATTCGGAACACTTTCACTGTTCCAGTTTAGTAAAATAATGAGTCGACGCTCGATTAGTCCATGGCTTGCATTTGGTGGCACCTTGCTGCTCTCACTGGATATACAATTTATCTACAGCAGTCATATGGGCCGCCAAGAGACCTTTATACTGTTTTTATTGCTATCGGGTTTACTGATGGCGTTATCAGAGCCAAACAAGGGAACACCATACATCTATTCAATCTTGGTGCTATTGGGGATGGGGGTACACCCAAACAGCTTTATTTTGGGCGTCGCTTTTTCAGCGATCCTTTTCTATCAATTTTTAAGCAACACCTGTACCCGCCGCACTTTGTTGACGTACTTCGGAACAACATGCATCGGTGTGGCACTCTATGCAGTCGTCGGATTTTTGATGAATCCCCAGTTCGTGACTGGATACATGCGTTATGGGTCGGCTTTGGGCGTGGATGCACCACTCCTGAATCGCTTTGAAGGCTTTTACTGGTACCTGGTTAAGCTTTATCAGCAGATCGGAGGCACTTATGATTTGATGGACATCAAATTGCCACTCATCTTGTCCGCGATACTGATGTTCTTCTGGGCGTGTCGTTTTATCAGCGATTTTTTCACGTTCAAACGCCATCATGAATTTTCTTATTACCCATTTCTGACCACACTTGCTATCCTGTTGAGCCTTTTGATTATTGGTCGATACAATCAGACGGCCGTCGTCTTTCTTTCGCCGTTTATAATATGGATGGCTATTGAATCGATTTCTTGGATGCAAGTTCGGCGCTTGGAAATAAAAATCAATGTGGTGGTCTGGGTTTTATTGGCACTATGGGGATTCAACTTATATGCAAATTTAAGCGCCTATGATCGTCAACGTTACTATACGGTCTCTTATGAAGATATGCTGAGTGCCCTGAATGAGTGGGTACCAGCGGATTCAACAGTGTTATCCAATTTGAATACAATAGTCGCATTCAGCGCGACACAGTTTTATGATGTCAGGAATTTAGGCTATCTTGACGGTGATCAAGCTGCTTTTGAGCGCTATATTGAAACCCGCGGAATCACACATATTATCCTACATGAGGAAATGGACTATATCGCCAGAAATTCGGAGAGATGGGGTTTTCTTTATGTAAATATGGATTATTATGAATCCATGCAAAATTTTTTAAAAGAAAAGACCCAACTCATTGGGTCCTTTGAAAATCCACTATATGCGATGCGAATCTCAAGGTATTCCGGTACATACCCTTGGCGCACTTTTGTCTATAAGGTGATGGAATGATTAAGGCTTAGCGCTTCGTCATATCGGATGACCAAATTTTCGCCTTGTTCATCCTGAAAATACAAAAGCGCATAGGCTTTCATGATGTTTTCTTCCACTTCCATTTCGTTCTCTCCGGTCACGATGAAGTACCCTGCACGTTGAGATGCGTTTTCCAGTTGCCCTATTGTGTCTCCCATTTTGAAATTATACCCTGCATCCAAGATGTAGGGTTTTTCTTTGAGCTTACTTACAGGGGTCATCGATACCACTTTTCCAGGTTTACAGAAAAACAGTTGAGTGCTATAGGGTCTTTTGTCGCTCTTATATTCATAGCCTTTGAAAGTTTGACTTGCGTCATAACACTGATTTATATTATGCGATAAAACGTCAACACCTGTTACGTATGGTATTGTAACGTCTTCGTATGCACCTCCTAAACGGCAAGCAATTTCATTGACCCAAATGCCTTTATCGCCTATTAGATATTGAAAGTATATTGGTCCCTCATCAATATCAAACCGGTTGCATATATGTTCGGTTAAAGCGACGATTTTATCGCCATATGTCTTCTGATGAACCGATGGAAAGCGATGTGCGATACAGACGCCAATCTTTGCATCTGAAGGAAACGTAACACGGTCCGTAATCGTAAATATGGATAATCTGCCTTTGGTTACCCAACCGCTTACTGTGACTTCATCGTTATCATAGTACTGTTCAACCAAAATTTCACTGGTTCTCGAGTGTCTTATCACAGCTTCAAAGCGCGAACGTATCTCATCGATCGAATCCACTTTGAATATGCCACGTTGCCCTTGCGAATCGATCGGTTTTATGACATAAGGCGGTTTTAAATGCATCAGTGCCGATGAACCGAAAGAATGGCCAACAACTGCGAATGGTGCCGTTGGAATCTTAAACTGATTGAATCGATGTTTCATTTCTTTCTTGTTGGTCACCCAAAGAGCTGTTTGAGTGTTCAAAAAATGTGGCAAGTTCAGTCGTTCTGAGACGCGATTCACGATAAAGACAGGTTGATCAGTCCCAACAGTCAATATGCCATCCACGTGATGTTCTTTTGCACATAAGTATATCGCCTCTTCATCAAAGGCATCCGCAACAACACTCACATCGGCAATTTCTTTTCCCTCTGTCCAAGAATTGTAGTCGGCTGCGATAACCTTATGCCCCATTTCCTTTATTTTCTTGATTGCATTGATTTGACAACTACCCGCGCCTACCATGAGTAATGTTTTCACTGATCATCCACGCCCCTTTCTTTACATTTGAGGGTCTGAGTCCATAATTTAAGAACAGTTGTATTCCAATTTTAACACATTTCATCAATGTATAACCTGATTTCCCGTATGCTCTAATACGTCTATTCACGATGACATTGTCCACTTTATGGGCATATGGCAACAACTCTGCACTGACATATACAAACCGATTATCTGAACAAACCATATTTTTGAATACGGTGAAGTGAATCAGCCTGTAACTGCTAACCCGCATACCGCATAATTTCTTGAATTTTACTCGAAAAAACCATCCAATCATTTTCGAGCCCAGCGCACGCGAATTTTTTTCACCGTAGTCCGAGTAGATGCCAAACACTAAATCTGCACCTGATAAGGCGGCCTCATAAAGCCCTTTTAACTCGCCGATGTCATGTTGCAAATCATCATCTATTGTGACGGCATATTCACCACTTGCATGAGTGAGTCCGATGACGATCGCCTTTTGCTGACCGACATTTTGCTTAAGATGAATGACTTCAATATCGTTGTGATGCGCCTTTTCACTTTCGAGCTGTATGAAATTTAGTTGGTTTGCTGTTTTTTCATCGCTGCCATCGTCGACCATAATGATTTCATAGGTCTCTCCATAGCTTTTAAAAAACTGACGTA